>CANOFQ010000087.1 GCA_947565325.1 uncultured bacterium | reverse complement strand
GTTCCAGATCATGCAGGCAAAAAAAGCCCATATGGTCATTGTAGTGGATGAATATGGCCAGACAGACGGTTTGGTGGCCATGGAGGATATTCTGGAGGAGATCGTGGGGAATATCCTGGACGAGTATGACGAGGACAGTGAGCATATAGAGGAAAAGGGAGAGGATAAGTATATAATTGAGGGAAAGACCCCTCTGGAAGAGCTGGAGGAAAGGTTCAATATATCCTTTGAGGACGAGGAATTCGAGACGCTGAACGGTTTCCTTATCTCCAGACTTGACAAGATCCCGGAGCCGGACGAGGAGTTCGACGTGGACTACGGAGGCTATAATTTCAGGATTCTTTCTGTGGAGAACAAGATGATCCAGAGCGTGCTGGTCACGAAGCTGCCGGAGGAGGAGTCCTCTGGGGAGCCCGCTGCCGGGGAAGAGACTAAAACAGCTGATATAAAATAGTGCCATGAAAAATAATATCAACACAAAAAGGAGAGAATGAATCATGTCAGGACATTCCAAATTTGCAAACATAAAGCACAAGAAGGAAAAGAATGATGCGGCGAAGGGCAAGATCTTTACCGTCATCGGAAGAGAGATAGCGGTAGCAGTGAAAGAGGGAGGGCCGGATCCCAACAACAATTTCAAGCTTGCCACTGTCATCGCAAAGGCAAAGGCCAACAACATGCCCAACGATACCATTGAGAGGGGCATCAAGAAGGCCGCCGGCGACGTGGGCAATGTCAATTATGAGTATGTGACCTATGAGGGCTACGGTCCCAACGGGATCGCAATCATCGTGGACGCTCTGACGGACAACAAGAACCGCACGGCGGCAAATGTGAAGAGCGCCTTCACGAAGGGGCAGGGCAATGTGGGCACTCCCGGCTGTGTCTCCTTTATGTTCGACAAAAAGGGGCAGATCATCATTGATAAGGAAGAGTGCGACAAGGAGCCGGATGACCTGATGATGATGGCGCTGGACGCAGGAGCCGAGGATTTCAGCGAGGAAGAGGACAGCTACGAGGTACTGACGGATCCCGACAGCTTCGAGGAGGTCCGCAAGGCTCTGGAGGAAGGGGGCATCCCCATGATGAGTGCGGAGGTGACCATGATTCCCCAGAATTATGTGGAGCTGACAGATGAAAGTGCCGTGAAATCACTTCAGAAGACGTTGGATCTGCTGGAGGAGGACGATGATGTCCAGGCAGTTTACCATAACTGGGATGAGTAATCCGAATAAGGAGAGAATGGTATATGGACAGATTGGCCATCGTTGTTCCCTGCTATAATGAGGAAGAGGTGCTGAAGCTTGCTTCCGAAGCCCTGCGGGGAGTCCTGGAGGATCTGGTCAGGAAAGAGAAAATCGCAGAGGACAGCTTTATCATGTTCGTAAATGACGGGAGCAGGGACCGGACATGGGAGCTGATCGAGGAGGAGCATGCCTCCCATCCCGCACAGGTCAGCGGCGTGAAGCTGGCGGGAAACGTAGGGCATCAGTTCGCCCTGACAGCAGGGCTGATCACGGCGAAGGATCTGAGCGACATTGTTATCTCCATCGATGCGGATCTTCAAGATGATGTAAATGTCATAGAAGAGATGGTGGACAAGTTCCATGCAGGCAATGATATCGTATACGGGGTCAGGAGGGAGCGGAAGTCGGATACCTTTTTCAAGCGGACTTCTGCGCAGGCCTTCTATAAGCTCATGAGCCTCATGGGCGTGAAGACCGTCTATAACCATGCGGATTTTCGTCTGATGTCCAAGCGTGCCGTGGAGGAGTTCTCCAAATATAAGGAGACGAACCTGTTCCTGCGGGGGATGATGCCGCTGATCGGTTATAAGACGGACAGCGTCTATTATGACCGTAAGGAGCGGGCCGCCGGAGAATCCAAGTATCCTCTGAAAAAGATGATGGCCCTTGCCTTCAACGGTATCTCTTCCTTCAGCGTGAAGCCCATCAGCCTGATTCTCGGAATGGGGATGTTCATCATTTTTGTGTCTCTGCTGGCTCTGGTTTATGCCATGATCTCCTATTTCAGCGGCCATGTGGTTCCGGGGTGGACTTCGCTGATTCTGTCCATCTGGTTTCTGGGAGGACTGCACCTGCTTGCCATCGGTATGGTGGGACAGTATATCGGGAAAATCTATATAGAGGTCAAGCAGAGGCCCCGCTACAATATCGAAAAAGTGATCACAGCCGAGAAAGCGGGGAACAGCAGGAACCGGAAGGGCGAAGATGAGTTGGAACAAAAGCATATTTAGCTATGTGACATGGTTTTTGTATACGGTGCTGACTGGCCTCGCACTGGCCGGAGCCGCTGGCTTGTTCTGCGTCAGGGCCGGCATCGCAGCGCACTGGGGCATCTTGTTTGCGGTGATTCTTCTCCTTGCAGCAGGGAATATTGTTTTCCTGCTTGGCAGGCACAGGGACGGGCTGGCGGCTTTTGCCCAAAGGAACAGAAAGATGCTCAGGGTGCTGGAGGCGGCAGCGGTGACATTGCTTCTGATCGTGGGGGTTGTCCTCAGGGCAGAGGGGGCGGCGGATGTCCCGCAGTCCTCCGTCTATTTTGACAGGGCCAGAGTGGCGGAGGGGCAAAGGATTCCTCATATGGCGCACGGGGCCGTCTATTACTATTTGGGGCTGCTCCGCGGAGTGTTCCTGCTGGTGGGAAATCATTTTCAGGCCGGTGTCTGGCTACAGATTCTTCTGCAGCTCGCAGGTTTTATCCTATTGTATTTTGTGATCAGAAATTTGACAGATTCTATAGCAGCAATGGTTGTGCTGGCTTTTTGCACCTGCGGTCCTTATATGGTGAGGAGCGCCGGAGCCTTGTCGCCGGAGCCTCTTTTTTCACTGCTCTTCCTAGGGGTTTTCTGGCTGGTGGCGGCAGGGGCCGGGGGCAGAAGGAATCTGGTGCTGCTTTTTCTGCTGGGTGTTCCCATAGCCTTCTGCTGCTATCTTGATATCATGGGGATCATGCTGCTGTTCTTTGCAGTGGCGGTGGTTTTCCTGGGCAGGAAGGCTGAGCCGGGGAGAGGGCGAAAGGCGATGGCTGCTTTTTTCTGTGTATCGGGAACGGCCCTGGGCTTTTTCGCAACAGCCTGCTTGGATGCGCTCGTCAGCGGAAGGAAGCTTGGGGAAGTGCTGCTGGCGTGGTGGCTTTTATACCGCCCCGACGGCTTTCGGCTTCCGACAGTTGCGGCGCCTGCCGAAGGAGGGACGGAAGGAGCGGTTATAGCGGTGCTGCTGACGCTGGGGGTATTCAGCTTCTGGTGCGACAGGGAGCGGGAGCGCATGAGCATCTGGGTCATAGCGGCGGTCGGCATGGCCGCAGCGGCCTGCACCGGCATATTCACAGAGGAAATGCCGGGCTACGGCAGCATGTATCTGTCGCTTGCTGTGCTGGCAGGAATAGGGATAGGACAGTGCCTTGGAGGAACTAAAGAGGCCGCTGCGGAATACGGGGCGGCTGAGGGAGCGGCTCTACCGGGAACGGAGACGCAGGACTGTCCGGCGGAAGAAGGGGAAGGCGGTCTGCGGAAGGAATCGTCGGAAGAGGCAGAGAGAGCCGGCGGGCAGGCACCGTCGGAAGCGCCGCAGGAGCCACGGCAGAAGGAAGCCGGCGGGCATGGGGGTGTAAAAATGGCAGAGCAGAAGGAAGTGTCCCCGCAGGAGAATAAGGCGGGGGAAAAACAGGTGCGCTACATAGAGAATCCGCTGCCGCTGCCGAAAAAGCACGAGAAGCGTGTCTTGGATTTTCCGGTGAGGACCGCTGGGGAGCAGGATGATTTTGACTATCCGGTCTGTGATGAAGATGATTTTGATATTTAGAAAGTTGTCTTCTTTTTGCCCGGTATATATGGACGATTGTACGGAGAGATACATTGCAGCCCGAAGGAGGATGCAATGTATTTTTTTTTCTGAAATGGGGATGCTGATATGGAATTTGGAGGACATGGCGAAGCGCAGAGCCTCTGACAGCGATAGGAGAAGAATATGGCGCAGCAGAATGAAGAGAAAGAAATAGAGAAGGAACAGCATCAGGACGAGAGGATCAAGCAGATAGGGCAGATGACCCTGAACGAGAACGGGAAAATGGAAAACATACATCTGATTTCCATAATCGGAGAGATCGAGGGCCACGACAATCTGTCCAACAATTCAAAAACTACGAAGTACGAGCATATACTGCCCAGTCTGGCGGCCATTGAGGACAGCAGTGACATTAAGGGCGTCCTGGTGCTGCTGAACACCATGGGGGGAGACGTGGAGGCAGGCCTGGCCATTGCGGAGATGCTTGCGTCCCTGAGCAAGCCAACCGTGTCGCTGGTGCTCGGCGGAAGCCATTCTATCGGAGTGCCCATAGCTGTGAGCACGGACTATTCCTACATCGTGCCTACCGGCACCATGGTGATCCATCCGGTGCGTCTCAACGGTATGGTGATCGGTGTACGCCAGACATTTGACTATTTTAAATTAATACAAGACAGAATCACCGGATTTGTCTGCAGCCACTGCAGGATCGACAAGGGCAGGCTGGAGGAGCTGATGATGGAGACCGGCATCCTGACGAAGGACGTGGGCACTATTCTCGTGGGAGAGGAAGCTGTGAAGCAGGGCATCATCGACGAGGTGGGCGGAATAGACAAAGCCATACAAAAGCTGCATATTATGATCCATGAGAATGAGCCGAAAAAATAATATTTGGTGACAAGCGGGCGCAAAGGTGCTATAATTGTAAAATCGCTGGTGTGTTTCCACAAATGTGTCCAGCAGTGACTGGCAATTACAATTTGCAGGAATCACGTGCAGCAATATTACGAAGTGAGGTTATGTGTGATGGCTGCTTCCAATGGAAGAAAAACATCCTCTAAGGCATCTTCAGGGAAGAGGCAGACGGCTAATAAGGGCGGCGCCAGAAAGTCCGCTGCGGCCTCCCGGGGCAAAAAGGCTGATGCGGCCCGCAGGGCGCAGGACGGGGCCTTGTTTCATGAAATAGGGCTGATCGTGCTGTTCGTGGCCATGGTGCTTTTGTTTTTCTGTAATTTCGGACTGATCGGTCCCGGGGGGGATTCGGTCAGCGGCTTTCTGTTCGGCGTGTTCGGGCTGACGGCCTATGTGCTGCCCGTGGTTCTTTTTCTTGCGGTGGCGTTCTGGTTCGCCAATGAGGGAAATCCCAATGTGGTGAGGAAGCTGGCGGCAGGCACAGTGCTTTTTTTCATGGCGGGAGTTGTCTGTGACTTGTTCCACGGCAGCAAAAAAATGGCGGAGTACAGTCTGGCGGTTCTGTATGAGGACTGTCGGGACAGCAGGGCGGGGGGCGGTGTTTTGGCAGGCAGCATCAGCTTTTTCTTCCAGCATTATCTGGGAGTGGTGGGGGCGGTGCTTGTGGTGCTGCTGTGCAGCATCGTCTGCTTTATACTGCTGACGGAGAAATCTCTGATCGGAAGCATGAAAAAGGGCGGCAGCCGTATGCGGGAGCTGTCCAGAGAGGATGCCAGAAGACGGCGGGAGCAGGCGGCGCTCAGACAGGAGGAGCAGGAGAGACGAAGGGCCAGAAAAGAGGAGGAGCACGCCAGAAAGGAAGAGGCACGCCGGCTGAGGGCGGAGGAAAAGGAGAACGAAAAAATACTGCGGATGGAGAGAAAGGTCTCCGGAGTCATGCTGGACACAGCGCTGGCTAAGCCGGAGGAAGGCTCCAGACGGGATGACATACATGAGATCGTACTGCGTGACCAGGAGGGGCCCGGGGCGGAGCGCTATGAGGACGCCCATGAGGAAAATGCTTGTGAGGACGCCTTCTATGCGGAGGATATCTACAAGGCCCAAGCCTATGAGCCGGAGTCCTGTGAGGCAGAGCAGGAGCCATCGGAAGAGGGCCTTCCGGAGACGCTTCCCCCTATGGATTTCGATAGAGCAAGAGGCAGGGGCATGCGTCAGACAGGCTCTGTGGCGGGAGCCAGAGCCGCAGGGGGCATGCGTGAGCTGAAGATGCCGGAGGAGGATTCGGACCCGCCGATCCGGATCCACAAGGAGGATAGGAAGGGAGACCCGGATCCTTCTATCAGGATACATAAAGAGAGCATAATGGATGAAGGGCTATCCATGGATGAAAGAATGTCCATGGATGAAGGAATGTCCATGGAAGGGCCGGCGGCGCCTGTGGGCCAGCGGCCTGTGGCAGAGTCCGCCGATGGACAGCCAGAGGAAACCCAGAAGGCTGCGGCAAGAGAGCCGAAGCCCTACAGCTTCCCGCCCCTCTCCCTGCTGCATAAGGGTGTGGCGGCTTCCGGGGATTCGGAGAGGGAGCTGAAGGAGACCGCCATACGGCTTCAGCAGACGCTGGCCACCTTCGGTGTCAAGGTCACCGTCACGGACATCAGTCAGGGCCCCAGCATCACCCGCTACGAGCTGCAGCCGGAGCAGGGGGTGAAGGTCTCCAAGATCGTAGGACTTGCGGATGACATCAAGCTGAATCTGGCGGCTACGGATATTCGGATCGAGGCCCCTATTCCGGGCAAGGCGGCGGTGGGCATCGAAGTGCCGAACAAGGAAAGCATCCCGGTGATGCTGCGGGATCTGCTGGAGGCGAGGGAGTTTCAGGATTTCCCATCCAAGATTACCTTTGCGGTGGGAAAGGACATAGCCGGCAAGGTAGTGGTGTCCGACATCGCCAAGATGCCTCATATGCTGATCGCAGGCGCCACGGGCTCCGGAAAATCCGTCTGCATCAACACGCTTATCATGAGCATTCTGTACAAGGCCCACCCGGACGAGGTGAAGCTGATCATGGTGGATCCCAAGGTGGTGGAGCTGAGCATCTATAACGGGATTCCCCATCTTCTGGTTCCGGTGGTGACGGATCCAAAGAAGGCTTCCGCTGCCCTTCACTGGGGCGTGGCGGAGATGGAGGACAGGTACAGGAAGTTTGCCGATTTCAATGTGAGGGATCTGGCCGGCTATAACAAAAAGGTTGTGGCCATGCAGGAAAAGGGGGAGGAGAACGCACCTAAGAAGCTGCCTCAGATCGTTATCATAGTGGATGAGCTTGCAGATCTGATGATGGTCTGTCCCGGGGAGGTGGAGGAATCCATCTGCCGTCTTGCCCAGCTGGCAAGAGCCTGCGGCATCCACCTGATCATCGCCACACAGCGCCCCAGCGTGGACGTGATCACGGGCCTGATCAAGGCCAATATGCCCAGCAGGGCGGCCTTTGCCGTATCCAGCGGCGTGGATTCCCGCACGATTCTGGACATGGTGGGGGCGGAGAAGCTGCTTGGAAAGGGGGACATGCTCTTTTATCCCCAGGGTTATCCCAAGCCTGCCCGGATTCAGGGAGCGTTCGTGTCAGACGGCGAGGTCTCGGATGTGGTTGACTTTTTGAAGAATCAGGTTCTGGGCAATACCTATGCCCAGGAGATAGAGGAAAAGATCAAGAACATGGAGGGCACGGGCGGCGCAGGCGGAGGGGAGTCCGCAGGCGAAAGCAATGTGGACGAACTGTTCGAGAGGGCGGCAAGGCTTATTATCGACAAGGACAAGGCATCTATCGGAATGCTCCAGAGGGCCCTTCAGATCGGCTTCAACAGAGCGGCCAGAATCATGGACCAGCTGTGCCGCTACGGAGTGGTGGGGGAGGAAGAGGGGACCAAGCCCAGAAAGATACTTATGAGTCCGGAGCAGTTTGAGCAGCTGCTGGAGGAGGTGCTCTGAGAGGGCTGCTCCGGCATGCTCTGAGACGATAGCTTCAGGGGCAGGAAGGACAGCTTTGCTGCCATAAACATTGTCCGCAGGGACGGATAGGGAGGAAGGTTATGAAAACAGACATTCAGATCGCACAGGAGGCTGTGATGGAGCCCATTGTCAAGGTCGCAGAAGGGATCGGCGTTCCCGAGGATGCGCTGGAGCTTTACGGGAAATATAAGGCGAAGCTCTCGGAGGAGTTTCTGGACAGTGTCAGGGACAAGCCGGACGGGAAGCTGATTCTTGTGACGGCCATCAATCCCACGCCGGCAGGGGAGGGCAAGACCACTACCAGCGTCGGGCTGGGGCAGGCCTTCGGCATATTGGGCAAAAAGGCCGTGATCGCTCTGCGGGAGCCCTCGCTGGGTCCCTGCTTCGGAATAAAGGGAGGTGCTGCGGGAGGCGGTTATTCACAGGTTGTGCCAATGGAGGAGCTGAATCTGCATTTCACAGGAGACTTCCACGCCGTCACCTCCGCCAATAATCTGCTGGCAGCGCTGGTGGACAATCATATCCAGCAGGGCAACGAGCTGCAGATCGACAGCAGGCAGATCATCTGGAAGCGCTGTATGGACATGAACGACAGGGCGCTGCGCAATATCGTGGTGGGCCTTGGAAGCAAGGCGGACGGCTTCGTGAGGGAAGACCATTTCACAATCACCGTGGCCAGCGAGATCATGGCGATCCTCTGTCTGGCGGAAGACATGACGGATCTGAAGGAGCGCCTTGGGAGGATCATCGTGGCATATAATTACGAGGGGGCGCCGGTGACGGCGGCGGATCTGCAGGCAGTGGGCGCAATGGCGGCCCTGCTCAGGGATGCCATGAAGCCGAATCTGATCCAGACGCTGGATCATACCCCTGTGCTTGTGCACGGAGGGCCCTTTGCCAATATCGCCCATGGCTGTAATTCCGTGAGGGCCACAAGGGCGGCACTGAAGCTGGGGGACTACTGCATCACAGAGGCGGGCTTCGGCGCCGATCTGGGCGCAGAGAAATTTTTCGATATCAAATGCCGTATGGCGGGCCTTGTGCCGGACGCAGTGGTTCTTGTTGCAACAGTCCGCGCTTTGAAGTATAATGGAGGTGTGGCCAAGGCCGATCTGGGCAGCGAGAATCTGGCTGCTCTGGAAAAGGGAATCGCAAATCTTGAGAAGCATATCGAGAATATCCAGAAATACGGAGTGCCGGTGGTTGTGACGCTGAATTCCTTCGTCACGGACACGGAGGCAGAAATCAGGTTCGTGGAGGAATTCTGTGAGAAACAGGGCTGCAGGTTCGCCCTGTCCCAGGTATGGGCAGAGGGCGGCAGAGGAGGAGTTGCCCTGGCGGAGACGGTGCTGGAGGTTCTGGAAACCAAGAAAAGCAGTTTCCATGTGCTGTATGAGGACAGTCTTTCACTGGAGGACAAAATAGGGACTGTGGCCAGAGAGATCTACGGCGCAGGCAGCGTCAGCTTCTCCGCCGGAGCAAAGAAGCAGCTCCAGAAGCTGCAGGAGCTGGGATTCGGGCATATGCCCGTCTGTATGGCGAAGAACCAGTATTCTCTCTCTGACGATCCCAAGCGTCTCGGACGGCCGGAGGGCTTTGAACTCACGGTCAGAGAGGTGTATGTATCCGCCGGTGCCGGGTTCGTGGTTGCGCTGACGGGAGAGGTAGTGACCATGCCGGGGCTTTCAAAGAGCCCGGCGGCACATAGGATCGATGTGGATGAAAACGGAACGATCATGGGCTTGTTCTAAATCGAGGTGAAGCAGGTATGAAATGTCCCAATTGTGGAGAGGAGATGGCCGAGGGAAAGCTTTACTGCGAGCATTGCGGTGAAGATATCCATATCGTGCCTGATTTCGAGCCTGAGCTGGAACGGAACATGGAGCTGACCATGGACGGCATTCTGGAGGAGCTGGGTCAGGAGACTGCCCATGGACAAGAGGGGGAAAAGGAAAGTTTCCACGGTCGGCACAAAGAAAAGGCAGAGAACGGACTGTCTGACGAAAGGGAGGAGCATTACGGCGGGCAGGAACCTGTGGATGTGCCCCAAAAGCCGGGTAAGAGAGGGAGACGTAGGCTGTTCATCATTTTGGGGGTGCTGGCCCTGTTCTTCTTTCTGGCGGCCGGCATGGCTATATGGACTACATACAACTACAATTCGGAGCAGTATCTTGTGAAAAAGGCCGCACAGTATGTGGAGGCAGGGAAATATGACAAGGCAGCATCCTGCTATAACAGAGCCCTTGAGCTGGACAGCGGCAACATCCAGCTGATGTTTGAACTGGCTGACGTCTACCTGATGAAGAACAACAAGGTAGAATATGAATATCTTCTGCGTGAGATCATCAAAAACAAGAATGCGACCATTGAACAGCTGGACAGCGCTTACGGCAAGCTCATCGCCATATATCGGGCCAGAGGCGATTATCAGACCATCAATGATCTGCTGCTGGCCTCCGAGAACCAGACTCTGCTGTCCACCTATCAGGGCTATATCGCCAGAGAGCCGGAGTTCAGCGTCTTGGAGGGATATTACACCAGCATCCAGCCTCTGCGGCTTACGGTGATCGGCAACGGAAAGATATATTATACCATGGACGGCAGCCAGCCAACGGAGGGGAGCGCCCTATATACTGCCCCGATCATTCTGGAGAGCGGAGACTATGTCGTAAAGGCATTTTTTGTGAATGACAACGGCGTCGCCAGCAATGTGGTCTCAAGGGAGTACCATATCGACAATGACGAGATTTCCGCCCCTGAGCTGAATGCCATAAGCGGCAAGTATGCTTTTCCCCTGGACATCGAGGTGCTGGATGACGATGGGAATGTGCACTATACCACGGACGGGAGTGATCCTACCTATGCCTCTCCGGCTTATACGGGGCCCATTCCCATGCCGCTGGGAAGGTCTACCTTTCGCTTCGCCCGGGTGGTGGAGGGAGTGACGGGGAAAATCACGGACAGGACCTTCGAGCTTGTGATGGACACGGATTTCACGCCCGCTGCTGCGGTGGATTCCGTTGTAGAATATCTGGTCTCTACCGGCAAGCTCCTGGACGCCAGCGGACGCTATGATGAATCGGAGAGCAGGTATCTGTACCTATATCAGCATGTGACCGACATTAATGAGGCAGGGTATTTTTATGTGGTTGCGGAGGCCCTTCAGTCGGAAGATGGAAGTGTAGTTAGAACCGGCAACAATTACGCCGTGA
>CANOFQ010000086.1 GCA_947565325.1 uncultured bacterium | reverse complement strand
CAGAAGGCCAGCTTTGTTGGTCTGAACAATTACATTGATCTGCTGCTGAATGATGATCTATTCATGAAGGCTCTGCAGAATACCTTCATCATGGCGCTGATCGTGGGACCGGTGGGGTATATGCTCTCCTTCACCATGGCATGGATGCTCTGCGAGCTGCCCAATAAGCTGAGAGTGGTTATGACGGTGATTCTGTACGGCCCTTCTCTGGCAGGCAACAGCTACATGATCTGGACGCTGATCTTTGCGGACGATTCCACTGCCTTTGCAAATGCATGGCTCATGAAGCTGGGCATAACGAACACCGCTACCTTGTGGCTGCACGATGCCAAGTATATGATGACCATCATTCTGGTGGTACAGCTGTGGATGAGCTTCGGCGTAGGGTTCCTGAGCTTCATTGCAGGTCTTCAGGGCGTGGACCGCTCCCTTCAGGAGGCAGGCATGGTGGACGGGATCACCAACAGATGGCAGGAGCTGTGGTATATCGTTCTGCCGTCCATGAAGCCGGTGCTTCTGTTCGGCGCCATCATGGCGATCACGGGGGCGTTCTCCATCTCCGGCTCGGCACTGACAGGCTTCCCCAGCACCGGTTATGCGACCCACAGTATCGTGGATCACTTGACGGATTACGGAACTACCCGCCTTGAGATGGGCTATGCCTCCGCCATAGCGGTGGTGCTCTTCGTGCTGATGGTGGGATGTAACAGACTGATTCAGAAAGTCCTGCGAAAGGTGGGTACATAATATGATAAAATGGGCTAAACGTATTAGAGCCACCGGCGGTTTCCGCAAGGCCTTCGTGCGCTACTTCACGAAGGGCCGCAGCAACCGCAGCGTAGGCGGCACCTTGTTTCTGTTGATCTTTATTCTGCTGTTCGCCGTGTTTGCCGTGTTCCCGGTTCTGTTCATGGCCGGGGCCGCATTCAAGCCCATGCGCGAGCTCTATAAATATCCGCCGGATGTTCTTCCCCAGAATCCCACGGGACAGAACTTCAAGGATCTGCTGGTGTATGCCAGCGAGTCGCTGGTACCCTTTACCAGATACCTGTTCAACACGGGCGTGCTGGTGATCGTGGGGTGTCTCGGACAGATCCTGCTGTCGGCCATGGCGGCGTTCCCTCTGGCTAAATCCGAGTTCCGGGGGAAGAAGCTGATGAGCGGCATGGTGGTGTATGCGCTGATGTTCTCCGGCGCAGTGACGGCAGTACCGAACTATATCATTCTGACGAAGCTTGGGCTGATCGACAGCTTATGGGCGGTCATTTTGCCTTCCTTTGCCTCGACGCTGGGACTCTACCTGCTGCAGAACTTTATGGAGATGCTGCCGGATTCCCTGATCGAGGCGGCGAAGATCGACGGCGCCAGCTATTTCAGGACGCTTATTTCCATCATCATGCCGGTGGTGAAGCCGGCGCTGATGACGGTATTCATCTTTACGTTCCAGAGCCTCTGGGGCAATACGGGCGGCAGCGTGCTGTATACGGAGAACATCAAGCCCTTGAGTTATATGCTTTCCCGTATCGCATCCTCCGGCGTGGCCAGACAGGGTGCGGCATCTGCGGCATCGTTGCTGACGTTCCTGATACCGGTGCTCATCTTTGTCATCACCCAGAGCAACGTCATGGAAACGATGGCTACCTCCGGCATGAAGGATTAAGGGAGGGTGAATATGAGAAGAAAAATAAAAAAATATGTGTTGAGCCTGCTGACAGGACTGGCCGTGCTGGCCATGCCGCTTACTGCGTCGGCGGAGGGAACGGCAAACTACTGCTTCGGCTCGGGGAGCGGAAACCGCAAGGCTCCTGTAGCCTATGAGGTGGAGAAGGTCTATCACGCAATGGATCTGGAGGGCGTGGAGGATCTGAACGATCTGGCATCCATGTTCGTGACGGACGATTCTGTCTATGTGGCTACCGGCAATGCGATTCTGGTGCTGGATTACGATTTCAATGTAAAGCATATCCTTTCCGATTATAAGGACGAGGACGGGAACGACGCCAAGATCTCCGGCCCGGACGGCATCTTCGTGACGGAGGACGGGCGGCTCTACGTGTGCGAGCCCAGAAACGCCCATGTGCTGGTCTTTGACAAGAATTATAAGTTGATAAACAACTTCGGAAAGCCTGCGGGGCTGGACATCAGCGTGGAATATATGCCGTCGCAGGTGGTGGTGGACCGGCTGGACCGTATGTACATCATTGCCACGAATCTTTACGAGGGCATTCTGGAAGTAAATTCCGAGAATCGTTTCCAGCGTTATTTCGGAACGACCACGGTGTCTATATCTGCATGGGACATCTTCTTCCGTGCCATTGCTTCGGAGGAGCAGCTGAACAGGCAGGCGCTGATATTGCCCACGGAATATTCTTCTATGGCTCTGAACGAGAAGGGATTCATTTATACCACCATCCGCTCTACGGATGTGGAGAACCCGATCCGTCTGCTGAACGTGAACGGTACGGATATCATGCCGGAGACATGGGAGGAGTTTCACCCTATGGGTGATGTGAGCTGGGCCATAACGAGCAGTACGACATCTGAGGCAGGCCCCTCGAACCTTTCCTATATCGACTGTAACGAGCACGGGATGTATATGGTGCTGGACAGGACCAGAAACAGGATCTTCACCTATGACGATGCCTCCAATCTGCTCTATGTGTTCGGGGGCAGCGGGGACAAGGACGGGTGCTTCAGGAACCCGGTGAGCGTTCGGTGGCTGGGAGAGAGCAGGAACGTTCTTGTGGCCGACAGACTGTCCCGGTCCATCACGGTCATGAAGCCCACGAATTACGGAAATGCCATCTTTGAGGCAGTGAGGCTGGAGGCGGAGGGAGAGCGGGATCAGGCGCTGCTCTGCTGGCAGGACGCTCTGGACATGAACAGCAACTGCAGTCTGGCAAAGGACGCCATAGGCAGGGCGCTTTACTGGGCCGGAGATTACGAGGGATCTCAGGAGATGCTCAAGCGGATCCATCGGAACGATTATTATTCAATGGCATTTGAGAAGACCCGTGAGGAAGTCATCCGAGCCTATGCGCCTGCGGCAGTGATTGCTCTGGCGGTGCTGATCGTGGCGGTAAAGGTGTTCCGCCGTGTCCGCAGCAGACGTAAAGGAGGTAACGGCTATGCAAAAGGTTAGCGATTTTAATCTGAAGAAGTGGTGGGGCCGCGTCGTTGACGAAGTCATCCGTTTCCCTCTCTATATGATGGGTAAGCCCTTCAAGGCCTTCAGCGATATCAAATACGAGGGCAAGGGGAGCGTGCCGGCATGTATATTCTTTATGGTCATGCTGATGCTTCTGAGCGTGATGAGGCAGTCCTATACCGGCACCGTGTTCGTAGAGGTGGATCCCCGGTACATGAATATCTGGATGGTGATGGCAGGCGTGCTGATGCAGACGGTGCTCCTGATGGTGGCGAACTGGTCGGTGTCCGTGTTGACCAACGGCAGCGGCAGCCTGAGGGAGATCTTCATGGTGGCCATGTACGCCCAGTACCCTTATATGTGGCTGAGCGGTCTGTATCTGGTGCTTTCCCATGTGATGACGCTGGATGAGAAGGCTCTGCTTACTGCCTGCATAACGCTGGGAGTGGTGTGCATCGTCTTTTACGGTTTTATCGGTCTCGTCTCAGTACATGGCTTTGGATTCTTTCAAGGGATCGCATCTGTCGTTTTGACGCTGATCGCCCTTGTCATAATCGTCTTTGTCATACTGCTGCTGGTATCGATGGCAGGCGAGCTGATGAACTTCATCAGGGTTGTAGCAGAGGAGATTACGCTGCATTATCTGTAGCAGAAGGAGCGCTGCAGGCTGGTATGTGGTAAATTAGTGAAAGAAAGGATGCAGGCAAGAGAATGAGAAGATTATGGCAAAAGAAAACCGTGCTGTTGTTTGCCTTGCTGTTCCTTGCAATGGAAGCGCTGTCCCCTATGACGGCATATGCGTATACGGTGGAATCGCCCAAGTCGGAGACTGCCGGCATGGAGCTGGTGGCTGAGACGGATCAGGCGGCTCTGTATCTGGACAGAGAAGGCGCCCTGCTGTGTCTGATGGACAAGAGCAGCGGTGTCGCAGTCAAGACGAAGATCATGGACGGCGACAGCGGAAACGCTACTATTAAGGCAAATCAGAAATCGGACTTTATCATTTCGTTTTATAAGGACAAAAAGGTCGCCGGCACTACGAGCCAGAGCAACTACCAGATGGCTATAGAAGCCGGACAGCTGGATTATGAAAAGATTGACGGCGGCGTAAGAATCAATTTTATGCTCAAGGAGGATAAGCTTACACTGGACTGTGTTCCGAAGTACATCGCAGAGGAGCGCATGCAGTCGCTGGTGCTGGACTATGCCACGCCGGAGCAGAAAAAATGGCTGGAGGATTATTACCGTCTGTTCCAGGGCAGGTATATCCGCAGCAAGGACAGCGGTGTCAGGCAGTCCTCCCTCAAAACGCTGTACGGCATCTTCTATGAGACGGGACGCTATACAGAGGAGGATCTGGTGGCGGACAACACCGAGAACGAATATGACGGCGAATGGACCAATCTGGAGATTCAGGCATCCGTAGAGTACGTGCTGGACGGCGGGGATCTGCTGGTGCGGATGCCAATGGACAGACTGACCAAGAATGATGACAAGGTGATACTCGGTTCCGTCACGCTGCTGCCCTATTTCCTTTCCGCTACGCAGGAGGAGAAGGGGTACTATGTGGTGCCGGACGGCACGGGCGCAGTGATCGGCTTCAACAACGAGAAGCTGAGCGCCACGGACTATGTCAGCCGTGTCTACGGCAAGGATGGGCTTTTGAATCAGGAGCCCCTGCCTGCGGAGCATTACGCCAATATGCCTTTGATCGGCGCTGTGTATGAGGATTATGCCATGCTGGCCATCGTGGAGAACGGACAGAGCATGGCGGAGATCAATACAAGAATAGCCGGCAAGATGGACAACTATAACAGCGCTTATTTCGTGTTTTACCTCACGGAGCAGGAGAATGTGGCTTCGGGAGTAAGTTCCACCGTCAGAGTGAACAAGTTCATCGGGGATCCGCTGCAGGGCAGCATCGTTGTGCGATATAAGCTGCTGGCCGATGCAAAGGAGGCCAATTATACCGGAGTGGCCCATGCCTACCGGCAGTACCTGATCGATCAGGGTGTCCTGACCCCCGCCGAGAATCAGGGAGCAGAGCTCTATCTGGAGCTGCTGGGATCCTCGCTGGAGTCCAGAACGTTTCTGGGCTTCCCCTATAGGGGCGTGCGGAGCTATACCTCCTTCAAGGAAGCCGCATCAATTCTGGAGGATCTGAAGGGAAAGGGCGTGGATAACGCAGTAGTGCAGCTGGACGGCTGGCTGGACGGCGGACAGCGGCATGAGAATTTAAGTTCGGTGAAGCTGGAGAGCGCACAAGGGAGCAAGTCTAGCTTCAAGGCGCTGGCGGAGACGGCGGAGGAGCTGGGGTACGGGTTTTATCCCAATGTGGCCATACAGGCTATCTATCCTTCCTTTGACGCTTTTCAGGGCGGAAGCGCACGGAGCTACGCAAAGAAGTACGGAAGCCGTTACCTGAGCAATCAGTATGCCTCCACCACGGAGGTGGCAATGGCCGGCTTTACCTCAAGATTCCCCATGATCTGGTCACCTTATATCTTGTCTCCGACCTATCTGAAGACCTATACGGAGAAGGCGGTGAAGGGACTGTCGAAGTTCGATCTGAAGGGCCTGACCGTCATAGATGTGGGAACGGAGCTGCTGGGAGACTATAACGAGAAGGCCACGGTCAGCAGGGAGTCCACACTGGGCAAGGTGGCGGAGTCTATGGACATTCTGGAGCAGCAGTACGAGCTGGTCATGAAGACACCTTACCAGTATGCTTGGAAGGGAGTGACGAAAATGAGCGACCTTCCTACCAACAGCACGGAATACACGGTCTTTGATTATGACATACCGTTCCTGCAGCTGGTGCTGGACGGATGCGTGTCCTACTCTACGGAACCGTTCAACTACTCCACGGAGAAGGACATGTCGGAGCTGCTGCTGAAGTGTATCGAGACCCGCAGCAACCCTAAGTTCTTTGTGATGAATGCGGAGATGGACGATCTGTATTATGCGCTTTATGCGGATTACCTTTCCATCAATTATTCGGACTGGGCGGACCGTATCGCAGAGGTCTATGAGGAGTATGCAGCCTTTGCGGAAAAGGTGGCGGGCAGCGGGATCGTTTCCCATGAGACTCTGGCAGAGAAGCTGGTGAAGGTGACCTATGAGAACGGCGTCACCGTATACGTAAACTATGGCGGAACGGCAGTTTCCGCTGATGGCAGAGAGCTGGCGGCGAAGAGCTACCTGCTTGCAGAATAGGGGGTTAAAATAATGCAGACGACAAAAAAGAAAGCGAAAAAACCCTCCTCGTTCTACCGCAGACAGGACAGATGGGGACTGCTGATGATGACACCGTGGCTGATCGGTATTCTGATTTTTTTCCTCAAGCCATTGGTGGAGATCTGTATCTACAGCCTGAATGACATCAATATTGAGAACGGTCTGCAGATGAGCTGGGTGGGCATACAGAATTTCAACTATGTGCTGCGGGTCCACTCCACATTCTATCAGGACCTGATCAAGACATTCACGCAGGCGCTGCCGAACACAGTACTGATCATATTCTTCTCCTTGTTTGCAGCCGTGCTGCTGAACGGGAAATTCAAGTTCCGGGGCGCTGCCAGAGTACTGTTCTTCCTGCCCATCGTTATGGCGACAGACCTGATCAGCATAGAGCTCACAGGCGTCAGCATGGGAGAGACTGGCAGCAATGCAGCGTCAGAGACCGTGACCGGTGCCATGATGCTGGCGAACTTCCTCGTGGAGGGCATGGGGCTGCCGATGCAGATGATTTCCATGATAGGCAATGTAATCGGCAATGTGTTCGAGACAATCAAGCTCAGCGGTGTGCAGATCCTGATTTTCCTGGCCGGTCTGCAGTCAGTCAGCCCGAGCATGTACGAGGTGGCAAAGATGGAAGGCGCCACTGCCTATGAGACCTTCTGGAAGGTGACCCTGCCTACGGTTTCTCCGCTGGTGCTGACAAACGTGATCTATACTTTGACCGACAATCTGATGAGGACGAAGCTGATCGACACGATTCAGGATACGGCCTTCGCTGCCAGCCAGTACGGCAACAGCGCTGCCATGAGCGTTTCCTTCTTGTTCCTGACGTTGGTTGTCATCGGGATCGTGGTCATCCTCCTGAGAAAGGTGGTGTTCTACAATGACTAAGTCAAAGGTAAAAAAGGGAGCACCGAAGCGTGCTGTGGCAAGGCGGCTGCCCAAAACGGCCAATGAGTGGGTGGTCTGGTTTCGCCGCAAGGGAGGCCATATCCTGATGTCGGCCTTACGGTACGCATTGATCCTCTGTATCGGCTTCATCATATTGATGCCTATATTGAAGATGGCGTCCCAGACCTTCATGTCGCCGGAAGAAGTGGGTACTCCGGTGTCAACATGGGTTCCGTCGGTCTTCTCCATGGAGCATATCACGGTGGCCTTTACGATGATGAATTATCCGGCAGCGCTGGCATATACGCTTGCAACCACAGCCGGGCAGGTGATCCTGCAGATCCTTTCGGCGGCAGTGACCGGCTACTCCTTTGCGAGAATCCGTTCCAAGGGGCTGCAGAAGCTGTTTGCCTTCGTGATCCTGACCATCGTGGTGCCGCCCTCGGTTTTGATGCTGCCTCAGTATCTGTTCTTCCGTAATTTTGACATATTTGGCATCATCAAGCTGATCACCGGCGATTCCCTCAGACTGCTGGGCAATCCGCTTACCTTGTATCTGATGGATCTGTGCGGTGTTGGTCTGAAGGGCGGGCTGTATATCTTCATCTTCCGTCAGTTCTTCCGGGGACTTCCCAGAGAGCTGGAGGAGGCGGCGCATATGGACGGCTGCGGCTTCCTGAAGACGCTGTTCATGATCATCATGCCCAACGCTGTGCCCGGCATCATCACGGTAGGCGTGCTGAGCTTTGTGTGGAACTGGAATGATACCTATTATGCAAACTTGTTCGTGCAGAACAAGCTGAATCTGATGGTAAAGCTGAAATCTGTGTCCGGAGACATGGAGAACAACCTATGGGCGATCAAATCCAAGGTTCCGGGCGACTATTACTTCCAGACTGCTAACCCGCTGTATCAGGGGGCTGTGCTGACAGCAGCTTCGCTGCTGGTGATCATACCGCTGATCGTAATGTATATGTTTATCCAGAAGCGGTTCGTGGAGAGCGCCAGCAATGCAGGTATCGTCGGATAAGCCGGAAAAACCGGGAAAAGAAAGTATTACCTCTGTTATGGACATGTCCGGGCCGTCTGGGGCCCGGACATGGAAATCTATGACTGTTGCTACTGATTCGGAACCCTGTGATGCAGGGTTCCGAATTGTATGACGACATCTTTCGTCTGAGGGATGCCGCAGGGGAGAGGAGACCAATATGGACGAAAGCGCATTTGAAAGAATGCAGAACACAAAGGTTTTTCGCTTTTTTGACTGGGTGACCAGACTGATTTTTGTGAATTTCTGTATGATACTGCTGTCCTTGTGCGGTCTGGTGGTATTTGGGTTATTCCCTGCCATGTTTGCGGCCGCAGCATATTTCAACGATGTATTCGAGGGAAAAGAGGGTAAGGCGCTGTCTGTGATGTTCGGATATTTTAAAAAATTTTTTTGGATCGGCAATCTTCTGATGCTTATCTTCGTTCCGGCAGTGGCGCTGGGGCTCTACACGATCTATGGACCGGAGCTCAATACCATTGTCTGTCTCGGGATCTATAGCTGGCTGATCCTCGCTTTTGCGCTGCTCTGGTATCTGCCGCCTGTCAGTGTGCTGTATCCGGAGTTTGGGCTGAAGAAGAAGCTTGCATTTTCGCTGGTGGTGTCTGCGAATCGATGGGTGACAACGCTTCTGTTCCTTGCGGCAGGTCTGGGGTGGCTGTACGCAGTGCTGTTGATGCCGCAGCTTCTGATGTTCCTGATGTTCTCCGTGCCGGTCTGGTTCGGGATCTGGCGCACCAAGAAGGCATTGAAGCCGGAGAGCTTTTTTGATCCTCTGAAGGAAGAGCCGACGGCACAGTAGGGGGTCGGTGGGCGGCATTTGCGCCGTAGGTACAGACGTGATATAATGGGCATTGCAATGGCCGGATTCGGCTCCGATAGGTCGGGGAGGCGATTTCCGGCATTTTGTTTGGCAGTTTGGCGGCAGGAGAGAATGACGGGAAGGCTGACAGGAGGCTCGGTGCGGGGCTGACGGAGGGAATCGATGGGGAGAGTAATGCGAAGACGGGCGATAGGACAAAGAGGGGGATTGGTATGAGAGCAGGTGAGAAGCGAAGCAGGGTCAGAGAATCCAGAGGGAAGGAAGGAAAAAGCCGGAGTGCGTCTGGGGTGGCTGTGCTGTTTGCGGCGATACTGCTGACAGCATGTGCCGTTCCTTCGGGGACGGAAGCGGAAGCTTCCCGGAGGATACCGGAGAGCCAGAGCATGCCGGAAGTTCTGAGCATGCCGGAATCTGTTTTCGGTTCGGCCGTAGCAGGAGCACAGGCAGAACCTTCTGCAGAGAGGGAGGAACCTCCGTCTACGGAAAAGGAAGATATAGGTGAAGCGGAAAGCCAAGAGGAGCCTTCGGAAGAGAAGAAATCTGAAATCACACTGGTGATGGTGGGAGACATCCTGCTGCACACGCCAGTGGCGGAAAGCGGCCGGCTTTCGGAGGGCGGATATGATTTCAGCGCAGTTTTTGCCCAGCTGAAGGAGGAAATCTCGGCTACGGATCTGGCGCTGGTGAACCAAGAGGTCATCATCGGCGGCGAGGAGCTGGGCGTCACGGGATATCCTTCCTTCAACGCACCCTATGAGCTTGGGGACGCACTGGCGGAGGCGGGCTTCGATGTGGTGCTGCATGCCACCAATCACGCTCTGGACAAGAAGCAGAAGGGGATATTGAACTGTCTTGCCTTCTGGAGGGAGAAGCATCCTGATATGGCAGTGCTGGGCATCCATGACAGTGAGGAGTCACAGCAGGAGATCTACGTGTATGAGCAGGAGGGAATCAGGATTGCCATCTTGAACTATACCTACGGCACGAACGGAATTCCTCTGCCGGAGGGAATGCCCTATGCGGTGGATCTGCTTGAGCGGGAGAGGGTGACGGCGGATCTGCGCAGGGCGGAGGAGCTGGCTGATTTCGTGGTGGTCTGTCCTCATTGGGGAACGGAATATGTGCTGGAGTCCACCGAGGCCCAGAGAGAATGGGCGGCCTTTTTTGCGGAAAACGGAGCAGATCTGATTCTGGGCACTCATCCCCATGTCATCGAGGAGATAGCATGGGTGCCGAAAGAAGGCGGAACGGAGGCCGGCAGTGAGGGTGAGCAGGACAAAGAAAGCGCACTGGTCTATTATTCGCTGGGAAATTTCGTCAACTGGACGGCGGGCACCGGCACCGGGGTGGCGAACCGTATGGTGGGCGGCATGGCGGAGGTGACCGTGGGCCTGAACGAGGAAGGACGGGCAGTCATCATGTCCTATGGTGTGGTGCCGCTGGTATGCCATGTGGAACAGGGCTTCGGAGGTGTCACGGTCTACCCTCTTGACCGGTATACGGAGGAGCTGGCCGCCCGGAACGAGATCGCGGCGCAGGACGAGGGCTTTTCGCTGGAGTTCTGCAGAAAGCTTGCGGAGCAGGTGTTCGGAGAGCTGGCTTCCCGGCACGTTGATCTGTGATCTGACAGTGAACGAAAGGGTTCGGTAATCCGGGTGCCGCTATAACATGAATGTATTGAATCTATTAATTTCCGCATTGTCTTGCGAATAAATCGACTGAAGCAAATCAGTAATAAATCAATTAATTCAGTAACAAATCAATTGAGTAAATCAGAAATAAATTAACCGTAATAGATTATACTGCATAACGCTGAATGCTGCCTAATGTAATCATGCGATTGAACC
>CANOFQ010000085.1 GCA_947565325.1 uncultured bacterium | reverse complement strand
CCGCCTTTATTGTTTTCGGTCCGCCAGCCTTGCCAAACAAAACCCAAATACCGGCGCTTGAAAGGCAATTATCATAAAGCCATTTTCTAAATTCATCTCTGCTCCCAAATTCCATTATATCGCTCATTATACGCCACCTGCCCTCTTCCTTGTACGCCCTACCGGCTCTGGCACATCCAAAAGATGTGCATTGCATCTTTTTCCTTGCTGTTTATATTTCCAGCAGAATATACTCCCGCTAAAAACCAAAATCTCTTACTCCGACCTTATCCTTACACACCTCATCCTTACACAGTAAAAACTGCCGGTAATCATTTCCCCACAGTCACAGCAGATAATTATTTTCCCTGTTTGCAACCTGCAGGCCAACCAGCTTATATTTTGCATAGCCTCCAACAACCAGAGGCTCCCTTTTACAAAGTTCCTCCGCCTCTTCACGGCTTTCTGTTTTCAGGATATACATGCCTGCCATCCCCGGATAGCCTTTGAACACGCCGCATATCTCCAGCTTTCCCTCATCGTCCAGCCGTCTTATATTCTCCACATGTTCCTCAACCACCTTTTTGGTTATCTTATTATAGGCCTTGGTCTTTTCAATCATCATCATATACATCAGCTTCTCCATACCGCAATCTCCTTCACTGTTTTCGGTCTCTTTCCTGCCATTATACAAGACAACCCGCCAAAAAGCACCTGTTATTTTCTAAGATTCCGCTTCGCCTATGCGTCAGCCACCTCGTCCGGCAGCGTGCCGCCCACATACACCGGAATACAGCTCCTCCCGATATCCTCTCCGCTCTGTATCCCCACAAACATCTCCCGCAGCCCGGAAACCATCTGCCGCACACCCTTCAGAGAAGCCCCTGCTTTCCAAGCCTACGGATGGTTCCCCGTCTCATAACACCACCTGGCAATATCGGAGACCAGTTCCGCCGGAACCGTTTTGCCGTAAGGAAGCTGTATGCTCCCCTTGCTGGTCTTATAGCCCTTCAAACGTTCGGAAAACTCCCTGACAGCCTCCGGCCCCGGATACAGCCCCACATGGTTTTTGAAACCGGCAAACTGGATGATATTATGCCCCTTCCAAAAAGTCGGCATGCTCCATGAAATCCTCTCCTCCGCTTCCGGCAGCGCCGCACAGAGCGCTTTCCTTATTTCCTTTAGATATCCCCGTACCTCTTCCGGCTGTGCCGCAATATATTCATCCACCGTTTCCGGCGCCTTTCCGCAGTAATGGCTCTGCTCCTGCCTCTTAAAAGTGCGCCCGCACTTCGGACATGTCCACATCTTCACCCCTCCCGCCTCATTCCCGTTCCCTGACTGTCACCAATACCCTGTCACCCGGCTGCTTCCCTATCCTGGAACGGATCTCTTTACGCACACCGATAATATAGCACACACTGCCGTCAGCGTTCTTTACCCCCATATTTACAACACTGACATCATAGGGCTCCCCGTCAAACGTGGCGTGCACCTTTACCCTTCCCCGCTCGAACTCTTTCCTGATGTCATAGGGAAAAATGACGTAAGCGCCCCCTGTCTCCCCCGCTTCATAAAGCAGGGACTCATACTCATACACTCTGCCGTTCAATGCCTGCACCTCACTCCATGCCTATAATCAGTTATCCAGGATATCCTTTTCATGCATCCCAAATATTCTTTTCAAGCTCCTTCTCAATAAGCCAAACCGCAATTTCAAAGGCTCTTACCCGCCTTTTTGCCAATGTGACCTGTGACCTATACCGCTCCCCATTCTCTTTGGACTCAAAAGTCTTTATTGTCTCCCGCAGTTTATGCAGCGTAGAATCAATCTGTCTCTTAGCCTCCGCTAAATCATCCCCGGAAAATTCCATAATTCCATGCTTCCTCCATTCCCGCTCCCCAGATATCAAGGTCTGCTCCAAAGCATCACACCCTATTATTTCCGATTCGGTTTTCTTTTAATAGCCAGCAATTTCATATAGTCGTCAAATTCAGCCGTATCGGTCGGCTCAAGCATTACCCATTTTCCATCATGATAGGTTTGGGCTTCATCATATTGTTTACAGATGGCATCAGAAAGAGTACCCCTTATCGCTTCAACCTTTGCTCTCTCATCCTTCCCGAAAATAATCATGAATCCAACGCAATCACTTTTTGCGTACAAGCTGCAAAGTGTTTTTCCGCCTCTGCGATACTTATACTCATATGTCCAATTCTTACCACCTGTATTCCATATCCGTTCCATATCATATTTTTCATCAATCGTCGAACATAATACTTGCCAGACTTCATACAAGGATTGTCCGAGCAATTCTGTCATAATTGATTGAGATGGTACATTTTCAAGCATAATAACTCCTCCGCATATTCTGGTTTGCTGCCGCAAACCGCTCGCAAACGCTTCGCTTGTTGCTCGTATCGCCGCTTGAAAAGCAGCGGCTTAGAACGCAGGTGAAATCGTATGAAGATTTCAAATTTCCATCTTCTCATGTGGGACCTTTGCGAGAAAATCCGCTTCCTCAAGATTGGAAAAATACTCATACACGGCTGTTCTAAGCTGTTCCAGCGAAATAATATCCATCTCCCTCGGAGTATATTGACCGTAAGGTGTCACAAGGCTCACACGCTCCGCATTGGCACAGTCGGGATTTATCATTGCATACGCCCTTCGTCCGCCCAGATTGAACCATGCCTCGCAGATGAATTGATTTCCAATTCCGTAAAACTGAAAAAATCCATCATGCGACTGGAAAATTACGAAGTCCTCTTTTCCCTCCGCAACAAGGGATATGTAGTAATCCGATTCTTTAAACACAATTCTTTCGGTTTTTTCACCACTTGCCGTTTCAACATCGGGAACTCGCAGCACTCCCGTTTTGGGCCACTCGCCATTCACGGCAGAGAACACCACGTCAACAAAGCTTTTAATGCTGTCCTCCGCACCGTTAAGAATCCGCTTGTGGGCTTTGGTAATGGGTGAAACGGCTGTCTGCCCGCCGGGAATACTGAGTATGGGGACTCCGTCATCTTCAACCCAGACAAACCCCTTTTCAGCCAGTCCGGAACGCAGCAGCATCTCCCCGATATATGTTCCGAACAGAACCGCAGCATTCCATAAGATTTTTGCACCTTCATCGCCATCATACTTGTCAAGGCTATCGTGACAGGCTCCAAGAAAAGCATCAACGCTTTGGACACTTTCTCTTGTATAATCAAGTCTTATTCCATTCTTCAGGGCATACTGTACCGCATCCTCGGCAATGCTGCTGGCGGTATCATTGAAATTTTTCATCCGGAACCTCCTCTTACTTATCCACACAATCATTCCACCTTTGGTCTGCCTCCAGATTTCTTTTCCGTCGTCAAGAATATCTGTCAGGAACGGCCTGCTTTTCTGAACATCTCGTCCAGACGGCAGCCTGCCTCATAGGCTTTCCCCAAAAATACGTCCATATCTGTGTCGTGGCAGCCTACCTCCAGCACCAGCGGCCCCTGATATGCCGATGTCCCTATGACCTTCATTACCTGCTCCCAGTCGATCTCCGCCTCCCAAGGGATCAGGTGAACATCGGTGGCTCCGAAATTATCATGGAGATGCACCGCATACATTCTGTCCTTATACTTGTCCACCACCCCCGGTGCCTCCCTGCGCCACAGCATATTGGCATGGCCGGTGTCGTAACATATCCCCATGAACTCCGGAGGGTATTTTGCCAGCAGTCTGTCCCATGCCTCCAGCATGAATTCCGCCGTTATGTCATACAGATCCTCCACGCAGATCCTCACACCCTTTTCCAGACAGTATGGCATCAGCTCGTCAAAAGACCTGCAGACATTCGCATAAAAAATTTCCTTCTTTTCCGGCTCCTCCCGAAGCGTGATATGTGGCACATACAGATGCAGCACGATTTCCGTCGCCCCCAGAATATGTGCAAAATCCACTCTGTTCCGGATCAGTTCCACGCCAGCCCTGCGATTATATTCCCAGTCCGATGTATAATCTTTTCTGTAATGCTCCCTGTACAGACGAATGTCCTTGGAGGAGCCTCTGGACGCATGGAGAGCCTTCGCCCTCAGCCCATATTTCTCCATCCACTCTCTTGCCTGATACATTTCATGAACAGAATATGTGTAATCTCCGTCCCATTCGTGGCACCAGTGCACATGGGTGAAGCCCGCCCTTGCAATTCTTTCAAAAAGCTCCTCCGTCCTCTCCAGCTCCATGTGTACCCCGGCAAACTCCGTGCTGATCGCCAATTCCGTCATGCTCATTCCCGCTCCCTTCCTGAGTCCGCTCTATCCCAAGGCTTGACGCCGTCCCTAGGCCCAGACCCTCTTTTCTGTCCGGAAACCGCCGAAAATCCCTTCTGGCAATTTCCATATCCTATTTTTTCCTCAATGGTGCGCTCCCATTCCGCCATTCGAATCCTGCACATAAGCATAGGCAGCAGGGCACCCCTGGACAAATCTTAACATAGGCCGGCATGAAATGCAATTGTTAGTGAAGCCGGTTCAAAACCCTCGCAACATTCACAAAGCCAATCATGAATTGGCTTTATGCTCGTGCAAGCACGGCACAAAGTCAGCTTTGCTGACTTGACTCATTGCTTGCGGGAATAAACAGCCCACCGCATAGGTCAAAGGAAAAAGAAACAGAAAAGCTTCTCAAAACTGCCCAAAACCTATTGTATTCTTGCGAGATTTATTGTAAGCTTTCTATTATAAGGGCCCACAACACAAGCAAAGGAAAAACAGCTATGAACTCATTCGACATCATCGGTCCCGTTATGGTAGGACCCTCCAGCTCCCACACAGCGGGAGCCGCAAAAATCGGACTCATCGCCAGAAAGCTGCTGGGTGCGCCAGTGCAGAAGGCAGACATCTTCTTCCACGGCTCCTTTCTGGCCACCGGAAAGGGGCACGGAACCGACAAGGCCCTGATCGCCGGCCTTCTGGGCTTCGCCGTGGACGACTCCAGAATTCCGGACAGCTTTCGGTATGCCGAGGAATCGGGGATGCAATACCGCTTGTCCGGCATTGACCTTGGGGACGTGCATCCCAACTCCGTAAAGCTTCTTTTGAGCGACGGAAAAGACAAAAAAATCGAGCTGGTGGCCGCCTCCGTAGGGGGCGGGGCAATCCGGGTCACGGAGCTGGACGGCCTGCCCGCCAATTTTTCCGGCGACTACCCCACTCTCGTGGTAAACAATCTGGACCAGCCCGGACATGTGACAGAAATCACCTCCATGCTGGGCCACAAATCCATCAATATCGCCACCATGCAGCTGTACCGCTCCTCAAAAGGAGGAAAGGCTGTAATAGTTTTGGAATGCGATCAGGAGGTTCCTGCAGATGCCGTGCGCTGGCTGTCCCGTCTGGAGGGCATTCTGAAGGTGACCTATCTGGGACTTAGCGACGAAACCACGACACAGCCCTGAAGCCGCAGCAGCGGATCCGCAAACCGAAACGGCAGGCTCTGGAACCAAAGCCGCTTTCCCATTGTCCGCCAAAATCAGCCGTTGGGAACCAATAAACGCAGAACAGGGAGGAACCCTTTATGTACCAGTCTTTTCAGGAAATCATCGAGATAGAAAAAAGCACCGGCAGCCTCTTCTGGGAGATCGTCCGGGACAATGACTGCACGGAGATGGATCTTACCAAGGAGGAGGCCTTCCGGCGGATGACGACAATGTATGAAGCTATGAAGAGCGCTGACGCCTCTTATGACGCCTCCCTTTCGTCCGCCAGCGGCCTCGTAGGAGGCGACGGAGAAAAAATAGCCGCTGCCCGCAGGAAGAACGGGCTGCTCTGCGGCTCCTTTCTGGGGCTGGTCATGGAAAAAGCCGTTAAAATGGGAGAATCCAACGCATGCATGAAGCGCATCGTGGCAGCCCCCACCGCCGGTTCCTGCGGGGTGGTTCCCGCAGTATTTCTGTCTCTGGAGGAGGAAAAGGGCTATACCGTGGAGCAGATGACCAAGGCCCTCTATGTCAGCGCCGGCATCGGCGGCATCATAGCCCAGAGGGCATCCATCTCCGGCGCCGCCGGAGGCTGTCAGGCGGAAATCGGAGCCGCATCCGCCATGGCGGCAGGAGGGGCGGCTTTTCTGCTGGGCTGTGACGGCGAAGCCATCGCCCATGCGGCGGCACTGGCCATGAAGAACCTGCTGGGGCTGGCCTGTGATCCCGTTGCCGGTCTGGTGGAGGTTCCCTGCGTGAAGAGAAATGTCATCGGAGCCGTCAACGCCCTGACCTCCGCAGATCTGGCAAATGCGGGCGTGCGCAGCAAAATTCCCCCGGATGAGGTCTTTGATGCCATGCGAAGCATCGGAAAGGCTCTGCCGGAGGAAATAAAAGAGACCGGGAAGGGCGGTCTGGCAGCCACCCCTACCGGCCTTGCCTTCAAGGAAAGCATAAAAGGCTTCTGAACGTAAAATCCACATCATCTGCGGCTGCGCCTGCGCCGAACCCCCGTCTCCGGCTTGCCGGAGGACGCTTTGGCGGCCAGCTTGCCCTCCCTGCGTGCGGCAAAACAGCTCTCGCACACCCCGAAGGCGGAGTCGAAGGGCAGCGGCGCTCCGCAGTACTGACATTTGCGGATATAGTTCTTCTTGTCCTTCAGGAGAAAACGCATGATCGTGTCCTCTGTCCTCTCCCGCTCCCTCTCCAGCCGCTTGAAATCAATCTCCTTGCCCATGCGCACCGAGAACTGATAATAGAGATCCAGCAGCTTATAAAATGTCTCATAGCGCATCAGCCCTGCGTCCGAACACATCATCAGGGCCGGAAAATGCAGGCTCACATCTGCCGAGTAGGTTTTGCAGTAATACAGCCACAGTGATACCACGTCCCTGTTTCTGGTATCGATGGAGCATGTGAGCATACGGTACAGCATATGCTTGTCCTCGAAGCCGTCTATCTCCTTTCTGTCTCTGTATGCCTTTTCATATAGGAACAAGACCTCCTCGATACTGATTTTCTCAAAGGGGGGCTCTATCTCCACCGACTTCCATATTGTCATCACCGCATCCAGCGGATCGTCCATGTCCAGCAGCACCTGCGGAAAGCCCAGACTCACATGCTCCACCTTGGGCTCCTTCTCGTAAAAATGCTGCCTGATATAATCGAGGCCTTCCCGGCCCACAGCGTTCACATAGCCCGTGTCATAGATGCCGTACCGTCCCGCCCGGCCGGCGATCTGCAGAATCTCCGCCGTCTTCAGGGGACGGGTGCTCTTTCCGTCAAATTTCTCCGTCTGTATGAACACGATCCTGCGCACCGGAAGGTTCAGCCCCATGCCGATGGCATCCGTGGACACTACGATCCGGGTCTCTCCCTCCGAAAAGATGCGGATCTGCCTGCGGCGGATCTCCGGCGGAAGGCTTCCGTAGATCACGCTGACTTTCATGCCTCTCCGTTCCAGACGGCCCGCAATGTCCAGCACCATCCTCTTGGTGAACACGATCAGGGCATCTCCCTCCCGCACGTCCTCCGGAAAAGAAAAAGGTTCATCCTCACAGAGCAGGCGGGTTTTCCTCTCATATCTGTGAACCTCTGCCGTATCCCCGCACAGAGAGATCAGATGACAGATGACCTCCTCTGCGGCAGGGCTCATGCAGACATGGATCTCCGCCGCCCGTATCCCCAGAATGGCTCTGGTCCAAGAATGTCCCCGATCGGAATCTGCGATCATCTGTGCCTCGTCAATTACGGCAATATCGTATTCTTGATCCAGATCCAGCATCTCCACCGTGGAAGAGACGATCCTGCTGTTTTCCTCGTAGATGCACTCCTCCCCCGTAAGCATGGTACATGGGATCCCGGCATCCTTCATCTTTTCATAGACCTCCAGCGCCAGAAGCCTCAGAGGCCCCAGATAGACACCGTTCTGCGCCAGCCGCAGCCTCTCCAGCGCCTGATAGGTCTTGCCGCAGTTAGTGGGGCCGATATGGAGAATGAACCGCCGTGACATCTCCAGCGCCCGGGGGAACTCTGTCTCCGGCTTGGTTGGCACCATGTCGATGATCTGTCCCCGCAGCTCCACGTCCATATATCGCTTCAGTATGGCATGCAGACTCTTCTGGCAGATGTCGAAGGTGTCCTCCTCCCTGAGAAAGCCCAGAAACTTTGCCGTGATCAGCTCCTGCTCATCGGCCTTCAGGCTGCCTACGTCCAGCCGCACCAGTTCATCCATCAGAATATCCCGGATCTGCATGATTGCCATCTGATTGTCCTCTCGGAACGCAAAATAGGCCAGATTTCTGATCTGCCTATGATACTCCTCCAGATGTGCCTGACTTACCCGGCCGGTTCTTGCTCTCTTAAGCTCCCCTATCAGCTTGTTTATTCTCTCGCTGTAACCTTTTTTTCCGCTGGCATTCTTCTTTTTCGTTCTCTTTGAACACTCTCTGTACTGGGTAAAATAGAACTGCGACAATTTCTCCTTTTGTATCATTCCAAAACCTGCACAGGCACCGGCCAAAGCCCCTCAGAGGCCCGACAGCACCCTCTTTCTCTGTTTTTCTTGCTTCTTCCCTGTTTTCTTTATTGGTTCTTTCCCCTGCTTCTTTTTCCTGCTTTTTCCCCGATTCTCTTTTCCCAGCCGCAGAACCCCGTCCCCGCAGGCTTCTTTCCGAGAACACAGCGGCTCACCCGATTCTAGTAACTGTTCTTGCGTTCCTCAAACTGCTGATAAAAGTCCTTTCCGATATCATAGGGCTCCAGAAAAAATGTCGTAAGAAATAACAGATTCAGCTGCTTAGCCGTCTCCATGTCCCCTTCTTTCACCGCTGTCTCCAGCACCGCCCCCAGCCCCTTAAGCAGAGAGTGCCATTCATAGACAAACTTATGGTTCTGGCTCAGAGCCAGCGTATCGATCCACTTCGATACCTTCACCTTGGAGCGGTTCCCAGCCGAACATTCCCCGGTCTGCAGGAAATACCTGAAATCCCCGTCCTCATAGAAACGTCCCAGCGGAAACAAGCGGCATAAACCGGGGCGGCTCTCATGGATGCTGCATCTCCCCCCGCTGTCCAGAAAGAAACACCTCTCGTCCTTCCCGCACATTCTCAGATTGGGAAGGATGACGCCGTCCACCACATTCAGCTCCACGGCCCCCTCATCTAATAGGACAGAGAGCGCCTTCCCCAGTCCTGCCTGCAGCCGGTAGATATCATAGGGATCCAGAATCACTGAATTTCCCATACCGGTGCAGCACGCAAAACAGCCACTGCAGCCATGGCAGTCCGCCTTCACCATATCATTCTCGCTGTACAGACGCCCGTCAGAAATCTCCTCAAGGCTGACATAGCGCCTCATGCTCCATGCTCCCCCTCACAGCCATAGAATGCGCACAGCCTTTCATACTCCTGCGCCGTGACAGGGATGACTCCCCCGTGTCTTTTTATAGTGACGCCCATGTCAAATTCACTGTCATCCAGTATTCGGAACTCTCCATTGTCCAGTCTGTCCGCCACCAGAGGCAGATACCCTTTCCCGGCAGCGAACCTATCCACGATCAGGCACCATTTGTTCTGACTCAGCCGGAATATCTCCGGCCCCTCCACCCCATAAAGGCTGCTCAGCGTCTCGGATTTCACCTCATGAAAGTCCTCCGGATGCAGCGTCCTGCCGAAATCAACACAGATGGTTTTCACCGTCTCATCCTTTGTATAACGGTAATAGCCCTCCTCCGTGCGGATAATCGTGCTGTCGATCACATGGTTCTCCTTTTCAAGGAACAGAAAGGCTTCTGAAAAGCTCCTGAAGTCCTTGGTATAAGAGGCATATATCCTCTGCTTTCCCTCCACCATGGAGGCCCAGAATACAAGTATGGCATCCTTCTCCTCATCGTATACCGCCTCCGGCGCCCAGACACAGCCCGCCCCTGAAATTCCTACTGTGTGAGCCGCAGGGCCGTTCCACGAGACCAGGTCATGGGATTCCCACACCAGAATGTCCCGGCTGCCGGAATACTGCGCCACCTCCCAGCCCTTGCCCGATGCGATGCGCAGATCCGTGGCGATCAGGTAGAACTTAGGGTTCCCGTCCTTTCCCTCCCATGGAGAACGAATCAGGAAGGGATCTCTTGCTCCCATCTCCCCGATTCCGCTGCGAAGCACCGGCTCCCCTCCCTTCAGCTCTCTCCAGTGCAGACCGTCACGGCTTACAGAAAAGTACACCTGCTCCCCGTCCGCCTTCTCACCGATAAAATGTACAAAAAGATATCCTTCGTATGACATATGCGTTTCCTTTCCGTCTGTTTCTAAGAGCTATCGGGCAGGGCCGAACCCTATGCTGGCCCGTACTGTAAACCCATATCACAAGCCCGTACTGTAAATTACCATGTCAGTATCATACCACAAAATGCCGTCTGACTCAATACCAACCTATAAAAACACTGTAAACCGTAAACTGCTTATAAATGCCAATGAATCTATCACTCCTATACGGATCATAGGCCGTAGTGTCCGCTGCCGCAAGCCGAGGACAGGCAGCACCGGGCACAAGGACCAGGCAAGGCAGATTAAGAAAATCTAATGGGATTGTGTGTTCGGTCGTGGTAAAATATCAGCATCGAACCATTCAACAAATGGAAATTTTCTTGTGAGATGAATTATGGTAATTGATAAAAGAAAAATTATAGTACGACCGGAAAATCCATCTGAATATGAAAATACGACCGGAAAATCCATCAGCATATGAAAAAGCGCATGAAATTATTTACGAGACTTTTGCTAAACAATGCGGGATGGAAACTGGTAAATTTATGTATCCTTTTGGCAATGGCGGCCGGATACAATATCGAGTTATATGTCAAGAACACTATGAGGATATAAAGAAAATATCAGAAGCGAAATGTCTGTGATGATTATTTCAACAATTTCATTTAACCTCCATAGACCCTACGCCATTGATAACGAAAACCTCACGGATCCTGCCTTGTAGCTTTTTGGATCCATGAGGTTTCACAAAACACAGCCTTATGAATAACTGACCTTGCAGATCTTACAGATCTAGCAAATCTTACAGATTAACTGCTCTCCGTTATCGGTTCTTCCAAGCTGTTGGTTCTCCTGGTGATTTTTTGTCTGGGAGTTGGTCTTATCCTGGCAGCGGTT
>CANOFQ010000084.1 GCA_947565325.1 uncultured bacterium | reverse complement strand
TGTTAAAAGTGTTGTCTTGCTCAGCTCCTCCGTGCAATACTCAAGCCTCATACAGCTTCTCAGGGTAGACTCCCTTTGCGATCAGCTCCTTCAAAGAATCCACCACCATGGGCTTATCTTCCTTATACGTGACACCGAACCACTTGTCAGGAGTCTCCAGCACCTTCACGGTGGCTTTCCCCTCTCTCACCTTCTGGTTGATGATTTCCGGAAGCAGATATTCCGACTTGACGTCACCCTCTTTGATCTGCGAAAGGAATTTCGGGAAGTCCTCCTCCAGCGCATTCAGGAAGGAAGCGGGAAGTCCCCACATATTCATGGACGCATGGCAGCCTGCGCTGACCGGAACGGGATTGCCGTTCACGTCTGCCGCCTTCAGCACACCGTCCTCAAGCCGTATGTCGTAGGTCTCAGTCACCTTCGTCAGGTATCCGGCTTCGTCCAAGCTGCACACGCCTCTGGTCACGCCGCCGTTCTCGCTCAGAGTATTTTCCAGCATGAAGCCGCCCATGCAGAGATCATACTTGTCTCCTGTCTCATCCATCTCGTTGACCATATAATCGTGGATTCTCTTGTATCCCTCTTTTCCGTAGTAATCGTCTGCATTGATGACCATGAAGGGGCCGTTCACAAGTCCCTTGACGCTGAGCACCGCATGTCCTGTGCCCCATGGCTTTTTCCTGCCCTCAGGCAATTTGAAGCCCTCAGGAAGATTCTCAAGCTCCTGATAGGCATAGGCCACCTTTGCGACCTTCTCGATCCGGTTGCCTATGACCTCCTTAAAATCCTTTTCCAGATCCTTGCGGATAATGAATATGATCTGGTCGAACCCTGCCTGCATGGCATCATAGATGGAATAATCCATGATGATCTCTCCGCCCGGGCCTACAGGCTCGAGCTGTTTGATTCCGCCTCCGAACCGGCTGCCGATTCCGGCCGCCATAATTACTAATGTTGTCTCTTTCATAAGCTGCTCCTTGTCCCGGTTGCTATGCCGCACCAATATTATATTTATTCAATGGAAATTCTTTATTGATTCTACCATACTCTGCCGGAAAAACAAATCCTATTTCTAAGTTTAATTCTTAATATTTTGGATAGGAAAATATTTCATCCTTGGACATTCCTTCTTCCATACATTCTGTTCGAATGGAACCCACATGTCAGCCTCTTGGGAGGACACATATCCCGCATTCGAAGCTACCGGCGCCGCAGCCCTGACATTTCTGGGCACAGTTTTCAGAGGTCTCTTCCCGGAGGGCTCTTTCCCGCTCCCGCTTCAGAAATTCCTTGGTAACTCCGCAGTCGATGAAGTCCCATGGCAGTACCTCGTCCAGAGGCCGCTCCCTATGGGCATAAAAGTCTGCGGACAAGCCGCATTCCGCCAACGTCTCAAGCCAGTTCTCATTCTTGTAATATTCTCCCCATGCGTCGAAAAATTCGCCCTTCTCGTAGACTCTGCGGATCACCTGACACAGCCGTCTGTCCCCTCTGGCCAGCACGCATTCCATGACGCTTGCGTCCGCCTCGTGCCAGTTGTATTTGATGCTCTTCTGGTTCAGCTGCTCCGAGATGGCCGTTCTGGTCAGGTATGCTTTTTCAAGAAATTCTTCCTTTGTGCACTGTGCCGCCCACTGGAACGGCGTAAAGGGCTTCGGCACGAAGAAGGAGGTGCTGGTGACGATCTGTACTCTGTTGCCGCCCCGCTTGTCCTTGGGAACCGTCTCAAAGTAAACGGCAGCGATCTGGTTGGAAAGCTCTGCAATGCCACGGATATCGGCGTCTGTCTCCGTGGGCAGCCCCAGCATGAAATAGAGCTTCACTCTCGTCCAGCCCCCCTGAAAAGCAAGGGCGGCCCCCTTCAGGATGGCCTCCTGCGTAAGCCCCTTGTTTATCACATTGCGCAGCCGCTGGCTCCCCGCTTCCGGCGCAAAGGTAAGGCTGGATTTTTTCACATCCTGCACCTTGCTCATCACGTCCAGCGAGAAGGCATCGATGCGGAGAGAGGGCAGGGAGATGTTGACGTGCTGTTTCCCGCATTCCTGAATCAGGAAATCCACCAGCTCCGGCAGCCTTGAATAGTCGCTGGAGCTCAGGGAGCTCAGGGATATCTCTTCATGCCCCGTGTTCTTCAGCAGCGCAAGGGCATATGCCTTCAGCGTATCCACGTCCCTCTCCCGCACGGGCCGGTAGATCTGGCCTGCCTGGCAGAAGCGGCAGCCGCGGATGCAGCCCCTCTGGATCTCCAGCACGACCCTGTCCTGTGTCACCTTGATAAAGGGAACGATGGGCTTCAGAGGGTAATAGGTATCCGCCATGTCCCTGACGATCTCCTTCCGGACAGTGGCAGGAATGCCCTCCTCCAGAGGAAAGAAACGGTCTATGGTGCCGTCCTCTTTATAGGTCACGTCATAGAACCGGGGAACATACAGTCCCGGCAGTCCGGCTGCACGGCGCAGAAATTCCTCCCGTCCCCTTCCCTGACTGCGGCATTCTTCATAGAGAGTGATCAGCTCCCTGTACCGGGTCTCACCCTCTCCGATATAGAAGATATCGAAGAACTCTGCCAGCGGCTCCGGATTATAGACGCAGGGACCGCCGCCAATGACAATAGGGCAGTCCTCTCCTCTCTCCACAGCGCTCAAAGGAATCTGGGCCAGATCCAGTATCTGAAGAATATTTGTGTAGCACATCTCGTACTGGATGGTGATGCCCAGAAAGTCGAAGTCCTTCACGGGATCCTGAGACTCCAGTGCGAACAGGGGAATGTGATGCCACCGCATCAGAGCATCCAGATCCACCCATGGGGAATAGACCCGTTCACACCATACGTCTTCCATGGAATTGAACATATCGTACAGAATCTGGATACCCAGATGAGACATACCGATCTCATAGACGTCCGGAAAACACATGACAAAACGAACCTTTATATCTGCCTTGTTCTTAGTGACAGAATTCACCTCGTTTCCGATATAGCGTTCCGGCTTCTCTATTTTCATCAAAATATCTTCTGACAGTGCCAGCTTTTCGCCCATATCCCCTCAATCCTTCCTTTTTCACTTTAGATATTCCTTTTGCTATCTGCTGCGGCCCCTCTCACTGCAGGCCTCCCGCATCCGACGCACGTCCTCCGCCGTCACGTCCTGAAGGGAATAGCGTGCCTTCTCATAGACGGAGGCCATCCCGTCGGTTTTAAGCCGTTCCTCCCACTCACGGGGGGTAAGCAGCCCAAGGGCACATCTTCCCTTCTCTTCTGTCTCCCTTCGCCGGTGTAGGGACGACAGGAGCTTTCGTTTATAAATCCTGCGGATCCGTTCTCTGTTCGTGAATGGTCCCGTCAGCCCCTGCCTTTTCTTTTCCGTCGGCTTTCCGGATTCGCATCTTTCCCGGAGATCAGGCGTCTCCTCGCCCTGGGTATACTGCCCTGCCATACGGCGGTTCAGATAGTCCTGCAGCAGCCGGATCAGCTTCAGCAGCAGCTTCAGCACCAGAAAGGCCAGTGCGGCCAACAGGGCCACCGTGAACAGAAGCTGCAGCGCCTGCCAGAGCCAGAAAGGCTCCTTTGGCTCCGGCAGCTGAGGACTGCCGATCATCTGGGTGCCCTCTTCCATGGGAACCAGTTCCTCTTCGGCATCTCCTCCCTTATGGGCGATCTTTGATAAAAGGAACCGTATGAACTGCAGGAGCAGATCCGTTACGGGCTTCAGCAGTCTCGCCAGCCATTCGTACTGTGTGCTGATGACCAGAACCGCCATGCCGAACAAGGTATAAGCCAGTACCAGCCCGGAACCGGAACGAAATATCTCCCCGATGGGCAGATGGCCTGCACTGCCCTTGTTCAGGGACATATAATCAAGGTACTGCCGCATATAGAATACCACAAAAAACATCCCGATCACTGCAATCAGGGAAAAGGAATAATATGCGTTCCACTGGTTCGTGTGCCGCATAATGGCAGACACCAGTGACAGCGCCACCCCTGCCGGAAGCTGTATGGCAACCGTGTACAGCAGATCCTTTTTCAGCATCAGAACCATGGACTGCAGCATATACCCCGCCCCACAGAGAATGCAGATCATTCTGCTGACAAAGGGCCGGGGGACAAGGAGCAGCGTCAGAGTAAAGCCTGCCGCAGCCGCAATGTGCCAGAACACAAACAGATACCGTTTTTTCTGCTTCCGGACATGGTATGCCCGCAGTGCAAAAAAGAGCAGAGGGAACAGGCTGCAGAAAATCCACAGCAGCAGCTCCGGTTCCTCCATCCCCGTCTGTCCCCGGGTCATCTCCATCATGGTCAGAGCGACAGGGAAAAGGATCCAGTGATTCATTTGTTCCGTCAGCAGTTCACATAAGAACTGTATCTTGTTAAGAGACATCAGGGTATATCACCTCAATATTTTCTGTCAGAGGGGGCGGGAGCTTAAGCTGGGAGACAGCCGTCCTCCTCTCCACGGGGTAGAACCAGAAAAAGGGCCGCCCTGTCTCCTTGTACCGGGCGAGAAGTCCCACAAAATCAGCATATTGATTGGGCGCCACAAAACAAGTAAAGGTATCCCCATAGTCGTTGAAAAGCATCTCCCCAAAGGTATCCACAAAGGAAGGGGACTGCTTCGAGGTGTCGATTCTTGCCAGCGTCCGATAAACGGAATCCATCTGCTGCCGCCCTGCCTTTGGGTCAATGGCCGTGGCAGTCCGGGTGAGGATATCCACACCGTTTCCATAGCAGGAAACCTGAATGCCCTGCTTCAGGAAAAAGGTACAGAGAGCGGCTACGATCCGGATGGACATTTCGACGCTGTCTTCTTTTTTCAGCACATTGTCGTCCTGCAGGTTGAAAAAAATCCTCACGGTACGCAGGGTAGAGTAATTGTGCTGGTTCACCATGAAATCCCCGGTCTTTGCGGTGGCCTTCCAGTTGATGCTCCGCATATCATCGTAGGGCTGATATTCCCGGATGCCCCTATATTCAAAGGGATCCTCCAGAAGATGCCTTCTGCACAGAAGCTCCCCGTTCATCTGGAGCAGGGCCTGCCGCAGCCGGCGGCTGTCATAGGGGCGGGGATAGACATAGAGAACTGTCCTCACCGGCCTGTCCGCCAGCATCTGGCTCAAGAAGAATAGATCTGCGGACACCAGACTGATCTCGTCTATGGTATAATATCCCCGCCTGCCGCCCTGAAACCTAAGCCTGCGGGTCACTCTCTCTCTTCCGCCCACCCGAAACATATCATTGCGGTAATACTGATCTGTCATTCGTGAACCGGCATGATTTCCGAACAAGAGATTTCTGTCCGTCTTGAATTTGACCTTCAGCATGGCCAGGGGCAGCCATTTTTTATTCTCAATCGTCTCCGTCAGCTCTCCGAATTCTCCCTCGAAAATATGGTCTGTGCCGAAGCTCACGCTGACAGTCAGGTGTCTCTGCCATAGCCGGCTGTAGACAAATTTCTGGATCACAAGGAGAAAAAAGCCCATGAGACCGATTCCCAGCAGCTGTATCATTTCTTGAAATCCTCAGTGGGCACAGAGACTGCCGAAACAATTCTTTCCACCAGCCGTCCGGCATTGTCTGTGTCTCCGGCGCCGTACCCCAGCAGGATACGGTGGGCCAGCACTGGCACAGCCAGCGCTTTTACGTCATCCGGAATCACGTAGTCCCTGCCGTCCAGATAGGCATAGGCCTTTGCACAGCGCAGCAGGGCGAGACTTCCCCGGGGACTGACACCCAGAGCCACTTCCTCCTCTCTACGGGTGGCCTCGGTTATGTCCACCATATACTCCCGTATGCACCTATGCACGAAGACCTGCGCCGCCTCCCCTCTGGCCGCCGCCAGCTCTTCCAGCGTCAGCACGCTTCCGAGCCCCTCCAGAGGCTCCCGGTCCATATATTTCTCAAGGATCGCAAGCTCCTCCTCCCGCCGGGGGATCCCCATGGACAGACGCATCATGAAGCGGTCCATCTGTGCCTCCGGCAGAGGGAAGGTTCCGGCTGTCTCCACGGGATTCTGTGTGGCGATGACGAAAAAAGGACTTCCCGGCACATAGCTTTCCCCGTCGATGGTCACCTGACGCTCCTCCATGCACTCCAGCAGGCCTGCCTGCGTTCTGGGCGTGGCCCGGTTGATCTCGTCGGCAAGGAGAATGTTCGTGAACACCGGTCCCTTGCGGAGCACGAACTGGTTCTTCTGCCTGTCATATATATTTAAGCCGGTAATATCGCTGGGAAGCAGATCCGGCGTAAACTGTATTCTGGAAAAATCGGCGCTGATGCTCCGGGCAAGGGTTTTGGCCAGCTTCGTCTTGCCGGTTCCCGGGACGTCCTCCAACAGCACATGGCCCTCCGCCAGCAGCGCCGTCAGGAGCATTCTGGCCACCTTCTCCTTTCCGACGATCACCTCCCCGATATTCGACAGAATTCTGTCCCCCAGCCGTTTTCCGCTGCCCTCCATCTCTTCTCCCCGCTTTCCTGCATGAAACTTCTTTCTTCTTTCGCATTCTGCCCTCTATGGCATCCATGAATGGATTCTGACCGGCTTTGGGCATGCTGATTCGTCCCTATTTTATCATAATATAAGGACAAATGCCATAATTTTATAATAAGCTTCTCCAATAATTTAAGAGGTTCCATCATGAGCGAAATAACCACGGAACAAAAGCTCCGGCTCGTACAGCAGGTACGCTCCAGATACAATGAAGATCAGTACGATCTGTCCAACAGAGAGCGGCTTCTTTATGGGCGCACCGGCCCGAATGCGGACAGCCGGGAACGGTATGACCCAGACTCTGCAGCAGAACGCCAGAGTATGCGGTATGAAGCCTATGGCGACGGATACGGGAACTCGCTGCCCTCCGGCGAAAATCCCTTTTCCTTTTTCCGGCTGCGGTTCCTGCTGGCAGCGCTCTTGCTGGCAGCAGTGATCGTCATGGACAAAAACGGCATAGATGTGGCCGGAATCACCTCTGAAAAAATCTATGAGATGATTTCGGCCGACTATGAGGAAAAAATAGAACTCTGGGTGGAAGCCATGTCCAGATAGCCCCTTTTTTCCTCCCGGGCACCTGCGCCGTTTTGGCTGCAGGCAGGCTTTTTGCATTTAACGGAGCCCCAGCAGATACTCATATGCGTCCAGAATCGTATCCTGACGCTTTCCGGCAATGAGGTAGAAATCCAGCTGCTTAGGGTACTCGGCATACAGATACGATCCATAGGCGGCTATGTCGCAGCAGAATGCCCTATGGGCAGTGGCCAGGACAATACCGTAGCCTCTGTCCGACAAAACAAGGGGCAGATGGCTGCAGGCGGCATCCGACAGATATCTTGCGCTGCCCCGGAGGCTGATCCCGCTCAAGGCGCCTGCGCCGTCCGGGATACCGGGTTCTGCGGATGCCCGGGCGGAGGGGCCGAAGCCGTACAGCCTTTCTCCCTTGGCCCAGTCCAGAAAGAGCCATGTGCGAAGCAGTCCCTCCCCTCCGTTTTCCAGAAGACGGCTGTCCCTGCTTCGCTCCGCCAGCAGGGGCTTACGGTCTCTGGTCATGTAGCGGAGGCTGCAGGTACTCTTGTCCGCCAGCACACAGATCTCATCGGTGGTCAGCTCCACGGTGCTTCCGCTTTCCTTGTACATCCAGAACCTGTCCGTTCGGTTTACGGCGATGCCGGAAGGTGCCGCACTGTCCGGCTGTCCGCTTTTGCAGAAGGTAATCCGCAGGATGCCGCTTCCTATAGGGCTGATCCGCAGAACGCCGCCCCGGCTCTGAAGCCAGAGGCCGTCCGGCTGCTTCGTGACCCACCGGACCGCATAATCCGTCCTTGCATGGCCTACGGGACGAAGCTTCTCTGTGGAAGGCATGTCGCCGAACCGGGGCTGGTCTGCAGAAGGTATGCCGGTTGACCGGGGCGCATCCTCCGAGGCTCTGTCGCTGGGCCGGAACCGGTCTCCGCAGACGGGCGTTTTCTGAGGGCTGCCCTGAAAGCCGGACCGGCTTGAGCCGGAACCGGGCTTGTGGCAGGGAACTGCATCCTCCCGCTGCCCTATAGAGGCTGTGTGGGTATGAGCAGAGGGCCGCAGGGCAGGCTGCCGGGACGTTTTCAGGGAGGCTTTGGGCCGTCCGAAGGCTGGCTGCACGGAACCCCTTCCTCCATTCTGTGAGTCCGTGGACATTTCTCTGGACATTCCTTCTTCCATGGCCATTCCCTTTTCCATGGCCATTCCCTTTTCCATGGCCATTCCCTCTTTCATTATGGCTTCCCTTCTCTTCGGCGCCGGATCTGCGATCAGGCCCGTGAGGTCTCCGGTATGCAGCACACACAGCTCGTGGAGGGCTCTGGTGGCAGCCACATAAAGCAGCTTGGAATGGCCGTCGTCCACCGGATAGGCAGTTCTGTCAGGATCCAGTATCAGCACGGTGTCAAATTCCAGTCCCTTCGTGTATTCCACGGGAAGCACCATGATCCCGTTGCCGAAGACCGCCTTTTCCAGATCGCTTTCTATCACGTCAACATACCGCCCCAGCTCCTTTGCCGTCCGGTCGGCCTCCTTCTGGCTCCGGCAGATCACCGCAATGGTGCCGAAGCCCTTCTCCAGCCACCGGCGGCAGACCTGAGCGGCTTCGCGGACAAGCGCCTCCCGCCCCTTCATTTCTGACACTCTTACGGGCTCCCCGTGGCGGATGATGGGCTCCACGGGATAGCTGGAAAAGCTTCCGTGACAGAGAATGTCTGTGGCGAAATTGGATATTTCCACTGTGTTCCGGTAGCTTTTTTTCAGTATTCCGAAGCTGTCCATGGGATCCGGCAGCAGCAGCGCCCGCAGCTCCTCCCAGTCACTTAATCCGTACCCGAAGTGTATATTCTGGGAAACGTCGCCCATGACGGTATAGGTGCAGCTCTGTATACAGAAATGCAGCACCGAATAGGCCATCATGCCAAAATCCTGCGCCTCGTCGATTACGATGTGGTGCGCCTCGCTGATCACCTCCGTTTCCTTCACCCTCTTGTAAAGATAGGCGAGCGCAGCCAGATCATAGACATCGAATTCCTGCTCCGGGACGTCCACGTCCATCCCAGCGTCCCTCTGCAGGCGCAGGAAGTCCCGGTACAGCTCATAAACGGAGGGACCCTTCCAGATCTTGGGGCCATACCGTCCGCGGTATGCCTTAAGAATGGCCTTTTTCTCCGCCTCGGAGTACTTTACCCCTTTCCCGAGAAATTCCTCCTTTATCTTGCTCATGAGGCGATCGTTGAGCATATTGATCTTGCTCTGCAGGGACACCTTCGGAGTCTGCCGGATATAGCGCTCCACCGCCTCCCCGTCCACCAGGAGGATCAGCTCCTCGGGCCTTGCCTTTTTTCCCTTCGTCTCATCATAGACACCGTTTTTCCCGTCCCGAAGTCCTTCCACGAACTGCCTTGGATTCAAATAGACGGACTCATGCAGTATGTTCTTCCACTCCAGTCCGTCGCAGTAGGCCTTCAGGGCCTTGAACCATCCGAGACCGCCCTTGACGCTGCCCCTGTTGCCGCTCTGGGCGCTCTTTTTGATGCAGTAGCGCTTCTCGTCCCAGTCCTCGTACAGCAGCCGGACAAAAAGCTGTTCCATGGTCATCTGGCGTACCCCGTATACATCCAGATCCGGCAGCACTCCCGTGATATAGTTCAGCAGGATACGGTTGCTGCCTACGATATAGAAATCTTCAGGGCGGAACCGCTCCTGATAATTATAGAGGATAAAGGAAATTCTATGCATGGCCACTGTAGTCTTTCCGGATCCGGCCACTCCCTGCACGATGATATTGTGGTAGGGCGATTTTCTGATGATATCATTCTGCTCCTTCTGGATGGTGGCCACGATCTCGCCCAGGACTGCCTGCTTGTTTTTGGCGAGATATTTTGTCAGCAGATCATCATTGGCAATGACTTCGCTGTCAAAATACTCCAGCAGCCTTCCCTGCTCTATCTCGTAGGTCCGTTTCAGCTGCAGGTCGATCCGCATCTCCTTTTCGCCGGGCGCCATATAGCTGCATCTGCCCAGACCGTTCTCATAATAAGTGTTTGCCACGGGCGCCCGCCAGTCCACCACAACCTGATGGGTGGCATCGCTTGCAATGCCTCCCTTGCCGATGTAGATGGACTCCTCCCGCCCAAGCGTCTCGTCCCAGAACACGATCCTGCCGAAATAGGGCTTTCCCAGCGCTTTTTCGTTTCTTTCAAGAGCCCGTTTCATGTGATCGTGCAGGGTTATGGTGTTTTCCAGCTGGATGATCAACTCAGGGTTATCGTCATGAAAGCGCTCCAGCATTTCATCGATGTCAGCCCGCATCTTGGAGACTTCGCTGCCATAGGTGTCAATGTTGTCTCTTATGACAGAAAGGGTACGCACCAGAAAAGTCTCCTCCGCCCCTCTGGAGGTGTCCGGCAGCGCAGGCTTATCCTCATCCATAGACACTCCCCGTTCCATAGACACTCCCTGTTCCATGGACACTCCCTGTTCCATGGATATTCCCTGTTCCGTGGATGTTTCTTCTTCCATGGATGTTTCTTCTTCCATTTTCACAGATGTTCCTTGTTTTGTGGATCTTTCCATTTCCCCGGACATCCTTTTTTCCCTGGACGTTTTCATTTCCCTGGATGTTTTCGTTTCCATGGGCATATTCTCCGCCATTCTGCCGCCCTCCTTCATTCTGCCGCCCTCCTATGAGATTTCTGGTGTGACAAATCTGAAAAACGTAAAAACAGTGTAAGAACAGTATACAAAAAAACAAAAATAATGCTAGACTTTTCTTTCTTTTTTTGATATAGTGTTATATAGAGTCGTGCCTGAAAAAGCCATCGGATAGCCGGTGGCTTTTTAACGTCATTACGGACATATTTTGTCCCTTAGACAAAATGGCAGCCGCCTGTTTTGTCAGCTCTCCTCAAGGTCGCCGAAATGCCGAAAAAAGGAGCCGCCCGATTTGCGGACAGCTCCTTTCTGATTCACACGGCAAGGTCAGCAAGATTTCTCACATAGAATGACATCCGGCGGAAAACAGTGTCCGCAGAAGAAAGAATGTCCTATGTAAATTTCATGATTGGCATGAGAACAACAGATCCATCAGGCCTGCCTGGACAATCAGGTCTGATTGGATTAAGCCTACTG
>CANOFQ010000083.1 GCA_947565325.1 uncultured bacterium | reverse complement strand
ACAGGCTCCGCTACGAGCTGATGCCCTATATCTATTCGCTTGCAGGCCTGAGCTGGCTGGAAGATCGTTCCATTATGCGGCATCTGGCATTTGGGTGTACCACAGATCCCATGACATGGGAGATCCGGGATCAGTATCTGTTTGGAGAAGGACTGATGGTCTGCCCGGTGTGTGAGCCGTTTTATTATGCCGGAGGTTCGGTAAAGCTTTCGGGAAAAGCGCATACCCGGTGCGTCTATCTGCCGAGGGGCTACAGCTGGTACGATTACTGGACGGAGAAAAGATATGAGGGAGGGCAGTGGATCGATGCGGACGCTCCGCTCGTCCATATCCCCTTGTTTGTAAGGGAGGGAACGATTCTGCCTCTGGCAGAGCCGGCAGGTTCGGTGCAGGAACAGAAGAAGGAACTGACAATAAAGATATTCCCGGGGAGAGATGCGGAGTTTGTTCTCTATGAGGATGCCGGTGACGGTTTTGGGTATGAAGCGGGAGAATATTGCCTGACGAAACTATGCTGGCAGGAGGAAGAACAGCGCCTGACAGTGGAAAGGGTGCGGGAGTGTGACGGCATTGCAAGTTGCGAAATCAGGGAGATTTTAACGGCTTGTAAGGGTCAAAAGTGATTGTGTGTACCAGAGACATAACCTATAAACTGTGTTCCGAGGATATATGGTCCGGCGGGCCTTGTGCAATTAACAAATTATATCTCCCGTCCGGCATTTATTCCCGCGAGCAATGAGTCAAATGCCGATCTTTCCATATGGCTTCAGACAACTGGCAGTTGCAGAAGTCTGAATGAATGAAACACCTCGTCGCTTCCGATCTGTCTGAGCAGTGTGGTATCATAGAAACACCAAGAAGGAGGTGCGATTTATGGTGAACAAAATTCATTTCGGAAAAAGGATAGCGGCGCTGAGGCGCAAGGCCGGTCTGTCACAGACGGATCTGGCGGAAAAGCTGGGCGTTACGTCTCAGGCTGTCTCTAAATGGGAGTGTGGGAATGCGGTTCCGGACATAGACATTCTGCTGGAGCTGTCCCGTCTGCACAAGGTTACGATCAACGAGATGCTGGAAGATATGGACTTATTGCGGGAGCTGACCGGCGTCGAGACAGGACGCTCCGGGATAGCCTATTTTGTGCCGGAGCAGGAGCGGGACTGCAATGTGGAATGGGCTGATGAAGTACGGGGCGGCAGCTGGATAAAGCGAAACTGGGAACGGTCCAGAGCAGCCGATGCCTATATGGATGCGCTGGGGAAACAAATTGCCTCCTGCCATGGAATCATTCTTGAAATAGGCGCCGGCCCCGGCGGCGGGTACATGCCCTATGTCCTCAAGGCAGACCCTGATGCCACGATCATTATAAGCGATCTTTCCCCTACGGTGGTCAGCGAATGGAAAAGCCTGCTGGACAAAACGGTTGATTCGCCCAATCTTTATTATGCTGCATTTGATTTTTGCCATATGCCCTTTCGGGACAGCTGCATTGATGTCATTTCTGACGGTGGCGGCATAGGCAACTGCGAGGGCGAGAAGGCAAAGGCTCTCAAAGAAGCGTTCCGGGTTCTGAAGCCGGGAGGGAGACTGATAACCTCCACGGGATTCGTGAACAAGGAAACTCTGGCGGCGCTTCCGGCGGAGGCACAGAAGATTCTGCTGGAGAAGAGGCCGGACGTATTTGAGGATCTGTACGAGGATACGGTTCTTGCCGGGTTTGGCAAGATCGACAGTGTTATCAGCGGCTGCTGGTATACGGACGATGACGAGAGTACCATTGCGGATCTGGCACGGTCCCTTGGAGTGAACTTGAAATTTACCAGCTATACAAGATACTGCACCAAAGAATGAGGCAGTCAGAGCTATATTCCTTGTTTCTGCTTGACGCTGCCGATGGGGAAGGGTGTATAATGAACCTGAGACATGGAAGGGGGACGGCAGCGGTGAGGAAGCGCTTAAACTGTGTCGTGGTATTCAATAGGCGGAAGGACAAGATCCTATTCTGTAAAAGAGCAAAGGAGCCCTATAAGGGCTTGTATAATTTTGTGGGCGGGAAGGCGGAGCCAAATGAGGAGCCTTTTTGTGCGGCATACAGAGAGCTGCAGGAGGAGACGGGGATAGGAAGGGACCAGATCTGTCTTTTCAGATTGATGGATTTTACATATTACGAACGAGACTTTGTTCTGGAGATTTATGTGGGGCAGCTGCAGGAGGACATGCAGCTTCTGGAAGAGATCAATCCTCTGGAATGGCTGCCGCTTTCGGAAAATTTTGCGGATGCGGACAGATTTGCGGGAGACGGGAATATCGCCCATATTGTCAGCATGGCGCTGCAGTATCCCCTTGAGGAGAGAACTGCCAGGCGGAGGGAGGGAATCGGCAGAGGCGTCTGCTCGGCGGGGATTGACGGATGCAGGGGCGGCTGGGTGGCGGCGGTAATCTGCAGGGGAGAGCTGAGCTTGTATAAGCTTGGCTCCTTCTGTGAGGCAGTGGAGGAGCTGTCTTTTGACACATGTCTGGTAGACATGGTGATCGGACTGCAGGGGAACGATAGGCAGCTCCGGCCGGACGATACGGCGCGGAGGATTTTGAGGGGAAGGGCCTCCACGGTTTTTTCGGCTCCCTGCCGGAGAGCGGTATATGGGGCCACGAGAGAAGAACGCCTTTGGGCAAATAGGGAAGTGCTGCAGAAGGGAATCGCCAGACAGACAGATGCGATCATCCCCAAGATGAGGGAGGTGGACGAGTTTCTGCAGGCACATAAACAGTATAAGAACCGGATACAGGAAAGCCATCCGGAGGTCTGCTTTGCGAGGCTGAAGGGGGAAGTGCTGAGGTCAAGCAAGCATGACCGGGAGGGGATCCGGGAGAGGGCTGCCGTTATTTCTGATTATCTGCCGGAGGTCACAAAGGACTGGGTCGCAGAAAGGGCCGTAGGGATGGGATGTAATGAGGATGACATTGTGGATGCGGTCTGTCTGGCCATAGCGGCCAATATGCTGGCCCAAGGGAAGACGGATACGATTCCTCCAGAGCCTATGACAGATGACACGGGGCTCTTGATGCAGATGGTGATACCGAAGGGAGCGAGAAAATGAGGAGTCTGAAAAAATTATTGATCACGGGATTCGAGCCCTTCGGAGGGCAGGATGTGAACCCTTCATGGGAGGCGGTGAAAGGCCTTCCGGATGTGATCGGGGATTTCCGGCAGCCCTCAATCTGCGGGATAGCCTTATGGCGGACAACGGGGGACTCATGCCCCGGAACGAGCCTATAGCGGCAGATGGCCCTGCCGCCTATTTTGCCACTCTTCCGGTGAGGCGGAGTGGATGCGGTGAAAGGACGGGGGATTCCCTGCGGGCTTTCCTATTCTGTGGGAGTGTACGTGTGCAACGATCTGCTCTATACACTTCTGCACCATTATGCGGGTACAGAGGTTCAGGTGGGTTTTGTCCATGTCCCCTTTCTGCCGGAGCAGACGGGGACGGAGCCCCATATGGCCCTTGAGGTCATTGCGGAGGCGCTGAGCGCTGCCATAGGCGCCTTGGGGGAGGAAGCAGGAAGATGAATCAGGTGTCCCAAAAGAATCTTTATGGGAACTGAGTGAAACTTTTGCCAGCGGCAGTCGTTATATTAGACAGAATATGTGAGAGCATGTAAGAGTGTGTAAAAGTATGTGAAAGTATGTAAAAGTATGTGAAAGTATGTGAAAGTATGTGAGAGCATGTGGGACAAGATATTCCGCATATAGGCAGGATGAGGCTGCCGGAACGGAAGATATCCGGATGGAGACGGTATTAGCTGTCTGCCAAAGCTGCAGCTGAGATCATGCGGCAAGGCTGGAGATGTATTTCGAGAAAGGCGTGGGAGGGCAGGGGAAGGGAGGAACCGAAAGACATGACCACAATATATTCTGTTCTGCATCTGCTGGTGGACGGGGTCTGTGCGCTGGCGATGTTCGGCAGATTCCTTTTGAGGGGGGACGGGTATTTCCTGATGCTTGTATATAATTTCTGTGCCTTTGCGCTTCAGATGCCGCTGGGGCTACTGCTGGACGGGATGAACGAGAGAGCGAAAAGGCATGGGCGGCAGGCTGATCCCTCTTTTCTGACGGCAGCGGCAGGGGTGCTGCTCACGGTCATCGGCGCAGCGGTGCATCCGGCGCTTCTGGGCATAGGAAATGCACTTTTCCATGTGGGCGGCGGCGTGGGCTGTATCAAGGAGGACCATGCCCGGCACCGGAGGGGCGTTGGGCTGGGGGTGTTCGTGGCACCGGGGGCGCTGGGGCTGTATCTCGGTACACTGCTGGCAAAGAGAGGGCCGTGGGGGCCATGGTATCTTGGCGTCAGTGTGGTCATGGCCCTTCTGTGCGGGGCGGCATGGAGGCTGGCGCAGAGACGGGGCAGGGCAGAGGCTGAAGCAAAGAAAGTGTATGCTGCAGAAACGGGAAGTCTGAGCAGGGATGAGGAGGGAAACGTTGCGGATTCCGGAAGGCTGGATAGTGATATTATATTTATGACAGGGGTATGCCTGCTGGTGGTGGTTCTGCGCTCTTATGTGGGGATGGCAGTGACCTTTCCATGGAAAACCGGTGTGGGGCTGGGGCTTCTGACCGTGCTGGCAGTGGCGGGCGGAAAGGCCGCAGGGGGCTTATGCGCCGCAGGCTGCGGAGCCGGAAGAACCGTGGCCGCATCCCTTTCTCTGGCAGGGCTCTGCTATCTGTTTTCAGGGGCTGCGCTGCCGGGACTGGCGGCTGTGTTTCTGTTCAACATGACCATGCCCATAACGCTGTACTGGCTGGTGTGCAGTATGCCCAAGATGCCGGGGTTTGCCTTCGGGCTTCTCACCTTTGGACTGTTTCTTGGGTTCCTGCCGGGGTATTTCGGACTGATGCCCGGGACCGGCGGCGGACTGGTGGGCTTTGCAGGCTCGGGCCTGTCTCTGGCGCTGCTTTTGTGTGCGGAAAGGAGGCAGGGATGCGGCGGTATCTGCTGACCATGTTCGGAGGCTCCCTTGCTCTTACTGTGGCAGCGGAGCTGGCGGCTGTGCTTGTGTATCTTGCTGTGGCAGCCGTAGGCAGAGGGCGCAGAGGAGAGAGGATGCGGGCTGTCTCTGGCACAGAGGAAGAGGATTTCTCCGGGAAGACCATAGGAAGCCGGGATGAGGAGACGTTTTTGGCAAGGGCCGCAGGCAGTCGGATCGGCAGGCTCCTTCTTCTGTCAGTGCTTGTGAATATTCTGACAAATCCTGCGGCGGTGCTGGTCTGCTGGCTGGGACGGATGTATCTGCCCCTATGGCTGAAATGGCCTCTGGAGCTGACAGTGGAAGCCCTGGTGGTGGCGGTGGAGGGTCATGTCTATTTCAGCTTTCGGAAGCAGCCTTTGTGGAGGATAGAGCATCCTTTGCTGCTGTCAGTGTGGGCCAATGGGTGTTCATGGCTGCTGGGGCTGTGGCTGAACAGATGAAAGAAGGGGAGCCGTCCTCCGGCGCAGGGCAGACTGAAAAGGGGAAAGGGAAGCGTCGTTCAGTGAGCCTGCTGAAAAGGGGAAAGGAAGCGTGATTCGGTGAGCCTGTATGATTCGGTGAGTCCATTGAAAAGGGCGGGAAACAAGTATCCAGTAAGTCTGCCAAAAGCATAGGTAAGAATCATTTAGTAAGTCCGCATAAGCGGGCGGGGAGGTGCGTGTATGAAAAAGCTGCTGTATGTTCTGGGAAGTATTGTCTGCTGTCTGCTATGGTCATTTTCTGCAAGGGCCGACGTGATCTGGGAGCCGGAGGACTCTTTCTATGCCAGCCATGCGGGGGAATGTACTTATGTAAATCGGCAGTTTACCGCCAACGGGCCGGACGGAACCGTCATTGTCTACAAAAGCCCGGTGCTGGCCGAGGTGGTGGACACATGGGAGAACGGACATAGGGTGAACATCACCCATGTCTACAGAGGCTCCGACGGCATAGAGTGGGGGATATATGACGATTACAAGGGAAACTGCGGATGGGTGCCAATGGATTATATGAAAGTAGTGTACGACGGCATTTCTTTTGAGGAGGAATACGGGGACGAGATACAAGATAAGGAAGGGGAGCTTGACAAAGAGTATCTGAACACGGATATATATTTCTGGAACTATCCGGGTTCTGAGACCTATATACAGATAACTGCAAGAGACCATATGCCGGAGTACCGTGAGGTCTTTACGGATGAGAGCGGGTACACCTGGGGGAAGGTCGGCTATTATTATGGGGTGAAGAGCTGCTGGGTCTGCCTTGAAAAGCCGGGGGCGGATTATGCGGGGCTTTATCCGGACGGGGGACCGAAGAGGGGAGAGGCATCTGATGATTCGGCTGAAGATCAGGAGAAAAAGCAGTGGGGCAGTGCGGGAGAACCCGGCGAAAAGGGCGCAGCTGCCGAGCGGATCGCGCCCAAGAAGGACAGCGGGACAGTGGCAGTGACACTGGCCATGGTAGCAGCGGTTGTATCAGTTACGGCGGTGCTGCTCTGGCTGCTGAACAAAGGGAAAAAGCGCCGGTGAGGAAGGCGCCGACTGTGGGCAGCGGCGGTTCTTCCGGTGCTTCCGATTAAATAAGAAGACAAAATAGCAATCTAATGTAAACGTTCCGGCCGGATATGAACCGGCCGGAACGTTTAAAGCACTTTTGCCAGAAAATCCTTGGTGCGCTGCTGGCCTGGTGCGGAGAAGATCTCTTCGGGAGTTCCTTCCTCCACGATCCTGCCCTCCGCCATGAAAATGACTCTGTCCGCCATCTCTCTGGCAAAGCCCATCTCATGAGTGACCACTACCATGGTCATGCCCTGCTTGGCCAGATTTTTCATGACCTCCAGAACCTCGCCCACCATTTCGGGATCCAGGGCAGAGGTAGGCTCGTCGAAAAGCATGACTTCCGGATCCATGCAAAGGGCGCGGACAATGGCGATCCGCTGCTTCTGGCCCCCGGAGAGCTGGCTGGGGTAAGCCCCTGCCCTGTCGGCCAGCCCCACTCTTTCCAGCAGCGCCATGGCCTGCTTTTCGGCCTCCGGCTGGCTCTTTTTCAGCAGCTTCATGGGTGCAAGCGTCATATTCTTCAGGATGGTCATATGGGGAAAGAGATTGAAATGCTGGAACACCATGCCCATTTTCTGCCGGTGGAGATTGATGTCGGCCTTTTTGTCGGTAATATCGATTCCTTCAAAGAGGATCTGTCCTCCCGTGGGAACCTCCAATAGGTTCAGGCAGCGCAGGAAGGTGGACTTCCCGGAGCCGGAGGGGCCGATCACAACGACCACTTCTCCCTTGCGGATGGAGGCAGTGACGCCGTCCAGCGCCCGGATATCGCCCCCGTCAAAATGCTTCTGCAGGCCGGTGGCCTGAATGATATAATCAGCGCTCACTGTTTCTCAGCCTCCTTTCCAGCCTTCCCACAAGGAAGGTGAAGAACATTACCAGGATCAGATAGATCAGAGCCGACATCAGCAGAGGGAAGAGATAATCATAGCAGTTTCCGCCGATGATGTTGCCCGCATAGGTTATGTCGGCCAGTCCCACATAGCCTGCCACGGCCGTCTCCTTCAGCAGTACGATGAACTCGTTGGCCAGCGTGGGAAGAGTGGCCTTGAAGGCCTGGGGCAGTATGATATAGCGCATGGTGGACACATAGCCGAAGCCGAGGCTGCGTCCGGCCTCCGTCTGCCCCTGATCGATGGACATGATGCCGCCCCGGATGATCTCGGCCACATAGGCGCCTGAGTTGATGCCGAAGGACAGCGCCCCCACCATGATCTTGTTCCGGCTGGTGGCGAAAACCACGAAATACATGATCATCAGCTGCACTACCATGGGGGTTCCCCGGATGACGGTGAGGTACACCTTGGAAAGGGCGTTGAGGAAGCCCAGAGCGATCTTGCCGGGGCCGTGCATTTCCGTATGATTCTTGTCCCATGACACCCGGATCAGGGAGATGATCACACCTAAGAACACACCGATGAGCAAAGCCAGAAAGGTCAGCAGGAGCGTGTTGCCCAGACCCTTTAAGTACATCTGGTACCGATCGTCGAAAATGAAGCTTTTGTAGATATCATAGCCGATGTCGTTGAGCCACTGAGGGCCGTTCTGTATCCAGTCCGGTGCGTCCAGAAGCCAGCTTTGGGAAGCGGATGGTCTCATAAGTAGTCTCCTATCTTCTGCGGCTGATTACCACAGATTTATCGACAAAAATCTGCTTGGCATTCATTGATCAATCGTACATATAGAACATAAATTCACCAGACAGAGATTTGAAGAATTTGAAAATCAGGGGGTCAGTTGCCCGTACCCCCCGCTTTTTGTGTTTCCTCCTATATAGCTCCATTGCACTGCACAATGGAGCTGTTCATTGTGCTGCCGCCGTTCATTGCACTGCATCAATCTGCTGTGATGTACTTATCGATGATGCGCTTGACGGTACCGTCGTTGATGAGCTCCTGCAGAGTGCTGTTCACGGCTTCGTAGAGTTCAGCGTTGCTCTTGCTCATGGCGATGGCGTAGTCCTCGGTGATATATTCGGTCTCAAGGATCTTGAGCCCTTCCACCTCCTGCACGAATGCCTTGGCGGGCTCGTTGTCGATGACGACACAGTCAACCTTTCCGGTCTTCAGCGCCTGCACGGCATCCGCACCCTTGCTGTAACGGTCGATGGTGCCGAGGCCTTTCTTTTCGATGTCGTCGGTGGTGTAGAGATCGCCGGTGGTATTGCGCTGCACCCCGATCACATGGCTGGCTCCCTCTGCAAAAAGGTCGTCCACGCTGGTGATGGCACTGTCCTCGGCAACGATGATCACCTGCACCCCGGTGGCGTAGCTGACGGTGAAGTTCACCTCTTCCTGACGGTCGGGGGTGACTGTCATGCCCGCAAGGCCCATGTCGGCCTTTCCGTTTGCGATGGCGCCGGTGATGGAATCGAATTCCATGTCGTCGATCTGCAGCTCAAGCCCCAGCTTGTCGGCGATAGCGGCGGCAATTTCCGCATCGATGCCGGCCACATTACCTCCCTCGATGTACTCATAGGGCGGGAAGGCGGCGTTGGTGGCCATGATGAGCTTTCCTTCCGAAGCGGTGGTGAAGCCTCCATTGGAATCTGCGTTATCTTTGTCAGCAGGTTCGCTGCCGCAGGCCGCCATGGCTAAGACCACGGCCAGAGTGCCAAGCAGAGTGATTACTTTCTTCATAACATCCTCCTCCAGATATGTAATTTGGCTTTTTGACCGATGTTTCGTATGGTTTCTGTCACGATTGAGACTGACACGGAAAATCGGGCTGCCAATGGAGAGATACTAGCACTTTATGGGAAGATTGTCAATAAATATTTGTTTTTGCAGTGGCATCTGCATTGCGTCTGTATTGCGGTCGCATTGCGATGCGGTGCAGGCCCTTCGGTTTTGTTTTTGTTGTTATTTTTCCGGGAGTATATTATAATTAGGAACAGAAACAGAAAGGACGAAGGTGCTATATCATGAGTGTGTTATCAAATCTGGAGCCGCAGAAGGTATTTCATTTTTTTGAGGAGATCACGAGGATTCCTCACGGGTCGGGCAATGTAGGGCAGATCAGCGATTATCTGGCGGATTATGCCGCAAAGAGGGGGCTGTCGTGCATACAGGACCAATTGAAGAACATCATCATTGTAAAAGAGGCTACTCCCGGCTATGAGGCGGAGCCCGCAGTGATTCTGCAGGGACACATGGACATGGTGGCGGTGAAAAAGCCGGACTGTCCTATTGACATGAAAACGGAGGGACTGCAGGTGGCTGTGCAGGGAGACGAGATCTACGCAGAGGGAACCAGTCTGGGAGGAGATGACGGTATTGCCGTGGCTTATGCTCTGGCGCTTCTGGACGCTGATGATCTCTGTCATCCTCGTCTGGAGGTAGTCATCACGGTGGACGAGGAGGTTGGCATGGACGGGGCCAGAGGAATCGATCTGTCCATGCTCAGGGGAAGCCGCATGGTAAATCTGGACTCGGAGGAGGAAGGAATCTTCCTGACCAGCTGTGCCGGCGGGGCCAGAATACATTGCCAGCTGCCCTTAAAGAGCGTGGAGAGACAAGGAAGGATCGTGGAGGTGACGCTGGGAGGTCTTCTGGGAGGACACTCGGGCGGAGAGATCCACAAGGAGAGAGGAAATTCCAACTGTCTTTTCGGCAGGCTTTTATACAAGGTGGCGGAAAAGCTGTCCGTAAGCCTGTATCAGGGCAGGGGCGGGCTGGCGGACAATGCCATTCCCCGGGAAACGAAAGCATGGCTGTTGATGGAGGAGGAAGCCGTGGAAGGGTTCTGCTTCACGGTGAAGGAGCTGGAGGAGGAGATCAGGGCAGAGCTGGGCTCCAAGGATCCCGACTTTTATATAGAGACAAGGAAGGGCGAGGAGGGAGTCTTCTCCTGCGTGAGCCCGGAGGACACCAAGGCCGCCGCTGCATATCTGTGCTCTCTGCCCAACGGGGTGCAGGCCATGAGTGCAGACATGCCGGGACTGGTGGAGACCTCCTTGAATCTCGGAATCCTGAAATATGAGGAGGGGAGCCTTCTGGCGGAATTCGCTGTCCGCAGCAGCGTGGAGAGTGCAAAGAGGGCCCTCATCGACAGGGTCTGTGCCGTGACATGGCTTGCGGGCGGCAGCAGTCAGGTGAGCGGAGACTATCCGGGCTGGAAGTATCGCAAGGATTCCCCCCTGCGGGATAAGATGGTAAAGCTGTACGAAGAGATGTATGGTGCGGCTCCCAGAGTGGAGGCGATTCATGCCGGGCTGGAATGCGGCATACTGGGCAGCAAGATAAAGGATCTGGACTGTGTGTCCATGGGGCCGGACATGAAAGCCATACACACCACGGAGGAGACTCTGAGCATCCCGTCTGTGAAGCGGGTGTGGGAGTATCTGGTGCAGCTGTTGGCCAGGAAGGATGAAGCGCAGAAGTAGAGGAGCGACACAAAAAACGAAAGCAGAGGATTAGGACAATGACAAAGAGGGAAAGACTTTTGAATGCTTTTGAAAATAGGCCCGTAGACAGAATTCCCATAGGGTTCTGGTATCACTTTTCTCCGGACGAGGATCTGGGGCAGGAGACGGTAGAGCAGCATCTTGAGCTGTATCGTAAGACCGGCATGGATATGATC
>CANOFQ010000082.1 GCA_947565325.1 uncultured bacterium | reverse complement strand
GTTCTGAAAGAGTATCTCGGGAAGCATTTAGAAGACAGGCCTGAGGGCTGGAAGTGGATCATTCTTTCCTGTATTTATCTTACCTTTATTAAGGAACGCCCCATGCACCCTATTGAGAAGATGGGAATCAGGGAAATAAGTGAAAATGGAAAAACGGTCTATGAATGTCCCGGCAGATCTAATGATAAAAACTCGGTGTGCAATTATTGTGTCTGCAGACGGATGTCCAATTATGAAATTACGAAACGCAAGATGGAAAAGGAGTTCCTGAAGTACGATCAGGAGAAAATGGTCCGGAAATTCGGTCTTGATCAGGATGAAGAGGGGATTTATATAAATTTCCTGGGACGTACATACAGGATCGACATCAGGACCCGTGTCAGGAGCATAGAGAATGATTCCAAGGGCGTCTATGCGGATTTTCTGGTAAAAAAAGACTCTGAATTTCCGGGCCTTGTCACATTCCTGACGCAGGCGGCCTCCTCCCTGAAGGGAAAGAAGGTTCTCATACCTGCAGACAGCGGCATCGAGAGGGATCTTCGCAGGATCAAGGAGTTTCTGGAAGAGATTCTTCAGGGCGAGACTCCGAATTTCTTCTGTCTGGGCTACTATGTGATGTGCAACCCCGATGCAGACGTGGCCTCCATGCCCGTGCCGGAGCTCAACAAGCTGGTACATGATTATCTGGCGGAGAACTTTATGGACGAGTTCATCGAGACGGCTGCAAAGGCTGTGGCGAAGAGCTACGAGATCGCTCTCTGCGGCCGCAGGGATGCTCTGGAAAAGCTGGAGTCAGCTATCCAGTACTTCCGCAGCGGACCGCCGAAGCACGCCGAGGCCATGAAGCTGGAGGGAGAGCTTCGCACCGCAGTGGCCCGAGGCATAGACGAGATTGCCATGCGCAAGGACAGCTCGGCCTATACCTTCGGCACCAGCTTCCGCTATGCGCTGGATATCTATTTCGGAGGCCAACGGAAAAATCCCAAGGAGCAGGCCCGGTTCGACCGCCAGAGCGCAAGACATAAGGCCCTGACCCAGCGGGGGAAGACGCCCGACTGGAAGGTTGTGCCTGCGGCTATCGTAGATCTTGAGGATGCGAGGGATAACATCTGCCATATCCTTGAGAATCTGCGGGACGAGTTCAAGGCCTCCATCGACCATGCGAAGGAGCGGGATCATCTTGCCGTGGCCAACGAACAGGTTGACTGGCTCAAGGAGCGGGCCTCGGCAGTGGTCTTCAGGATGACCAAGAGGCTTGCCAAGCTCCGGGCGATCAAGCTTCTTGAGGAGGTAGGCATACCTGAGCCGGCCATAAGGTACCGCCAGTATCCCTTTGAGTTCTCCGGCGGCATGCGTCAGAGGATCGTCATCGCCATCGCTCTGGCCGCAGACCCGGACATTCTGATCTGTGACGAGCCTACCACGGCGCTGGATGTGACCATCCAGTCCCAGATTCTGGAGCTCATCAATAAGATTAAGGAAAAGCGGAAGCTGTCGGTCATTTTCATCACACACGATCTGGGCGTGGTTGCCAACATGGCGGACAGGATCGCAGTGATGTATGCGGGCAAGATCGTGGAGTACGGCACGGCGGACGATGTGTTTTACGATCCCCGGCATCCCTATACATGGGCGCTGCTTTCCTCCATGCCCGATCTTGACACCAAGGAAAAGCTGGAAGCCATCCCCGGCACACCGCCCAACATGATCTATCCGCCCAAGGGCGACGCCTTTGCGGCCAGAAACAGATATGCGCTGGAGATAGATTTCGAGGAGGAGCCCCCCATGTTCCGGGTAAGCGACTCCCATTATGCGGCCACATGGCTGCTGCATCCCAATGCGCCGAAGGTGGAACCTCCGAAGATAGTTACCGAAAGGGTGGAAAGAATGAAAAGAAAGGAGGCGGGGAAGAATGGCGGAGAACAAGAATGACAGAGAGGTTCTCCTTTCCGTCCAACATCTCCAGCAGTATTTTAAGATGGGCCATCAGACGCTGAAGGCAGTGGATGATATCAATTTCGATATTTACCGCGGCGAAGTCTTCGGCCTTGTGGGAGAGTCCGGATGCGGAAAGACCACCACCGGGCGCAGCATCATCCGTCTTTATAATATCACGGGCGGCTCCGTCTACTTCAAGGGGCAGCGTATCTGCGCAGGCATCAATACCTACAAGGAAGCCATTGCGGAAGCGAAAAGGGACTGCCGGCGGAGGCTCGCAGAACTGGGCGATAAAGCGGATCCCGCCAAGACCGCCCAGCTTAAGGCAGAGTATGACTCCATTGTCAAGGCCCAGAAGGCTGAAATAGAATCCGCAAGGAACGATCAGAAAAACTGCAACAAGATCTATGCCCGCAGAGAGGTGGAAAGACTCAGGGGCGAATACGAGACCGCAGTCTCCCAAAAAGGCGCAGACAGCGCTGCGCTGGCAAAAAAATATAAAGAGGAGATCAGACTGGCAAAGAAGGATCGTGTGATGAACAAGATGCAGATGATCTTTCAGGATCCGATCGCCTCTCTGGACCCCCGTATGACAGTGCGGGAAATCGTGTCGGAAGGCTTGGTCATCCGCGGCATCCGTGACAAGAAATATATTGATGAGCAGGTCTACAAGGTGCTGGATCTGGTGGGGCTCGTGCCGGAGCATGCCGGACGTTATCCCCACGAATTCTCCGGCGGCCAGCGTCAGCGAATCGGCATCGCCCGGGCAATCGTCCTCAATCCCGAGCTGATCATCGCTGACGAGCCCATCTCTGCGCTGGATGTTTCCATTCAGGCGCAGGTGATCAACCTGCTCAACGACCTGCGCAACAGGCTGGGTCTGACCATCCTGTTCATCGCCCATGACCTTTCTGTGGTTAAATATTTTTCCGATAGGATCGCCGTGATGTACTTCGGTAAGTTCGTGGAGCTGGCGTCCAGTGACGAGCTGTTTGCCCACCCGCTGCACCCCTATACCAAATCCCTGCTCTCGGCCATTCCCCTGCCGGATCCCAAGAGCGAGAAGAAGCGCCAGCGCATGATTTACAATCCTCTGGCAGAGCACGATTATTCTGTGGATCAGCCGTCCATGAGAGAGGTTGCGCCCAACCACTTCGTCCGCTGCAACGACGCAGAATTCGAGAGATATCAGAAGATATTGGCCAATGGAGGAGAATAGGGACAACAAAAGGGATGTGGGGACGGACAGCCCTAGGGCAGGGGGCAGGGCCTACGGAATCACATTCCTGTGCGCCGCCGCAGTCTCCGTGGCTTATGGGGCGTCGAAAGACCTGTTTTCGATAGGGGATGCAGGTGTCATACTGGGCTATCTGTCTGATGCCTTTGTGATTCCGGGAGTGCTCCTGATGGGGCTGTCGGCCTTGACCTTCGTCAAACGTCAGGGCGGATTTGACGGAATGACATACTGCGCCAGATATATGAGCTCATGGCTGCTGCCCCAGTTCTGGCTCAACAGGGAGGAGCGCTCCGGAAAGCTCCAGAGCTATCGGGATTATTGTGCAGACAAGCGCAGACGGGAAAGGGAGCGGCGCAGCCTTGGCCGGTGCTTTTTCCTTGTGGGCGCAGTGTTTGCCGCAGTGGGCGCAGTATGCCTTGTGGCCATGAAGCTATGGTTCCCCGGGACGGTTCTCGGATAGGGCGGTATGCTCGTGCAAGCACGGCACAAAGTCAGCTTTGCTGACTTGACTTATTGTACGCAGAAATAAAAGAGCCGTTGGCGCACAAATCAGTGCCCATGGCTCTTTTGTTCGATTTCCTTCGGGAGAAGGGTCTGCAATGTAAGGACCCCAAAGGTGATTTTAATATCACCTCATAAAAGCTCATACACGGCCAAGGCCGCCAGCGATAAGGCAAGATACACCGCACCGGCCAGAAGCAGCCCTATGGGAGACTTCCGTTCCGTCTCCTTCCGCTCCCTATACTGATGGATATCCTCCGTCTCCTCTCTTCTCAGGGCCGGAATCACCAGCTCCACAGCCATGCGCAGGCCATAACCGGCCACGTCGAAGGCACCCCGGTTCTTCACGGCCCGGAGGGCGCCCGCTCCCAGAAGCATCACTGCGGCCACGAACAGGCCGTCGCACACCGAACGGCTCCAGCCGTAGTCCCTGCTGACGTTCAGGGTACACACGGCCGCCGTAAGGACTGCCCCCAGGGACAGACAGATCAGGAACGCTTTGCGTCTTTCTCTCATTTCGATGAAATCTCCGTCATGATCTTCTGATATTCCGCCTCGTTGCACTGAACGAAATGGCCGGGACGAACCTCCCGGAAGGATGGCTGGTCCACGGTATAGTCATGCTCCGCCAACGGATTATAAGTGATGCGCCGGCGCTGCCGCTCATAGACAGGGTCGGGCAGGGGGATGGCGGAAAGCAGGGATCTGGTATAAGGGTGCAGAGGATGGGCGAACAGCTCGTCAGAATCCGCCAGTTCTACCATTTTTCCATAATACATGACTCCGATGCGGTCGGAAAAATACTTGACCACAGAAAGGTCATGTGCAATGAAAAGGATGGTCAGGCCAAAGCGCTCCCGCAGCTCGTTCAGGAGGTTGATGACCTGTGCCTGCACCGATACGTCCAGAGCGGACACCGGCTCATCGGCAATGATCAGCTCGGGATTCATGATGATAGAGCGTGCCACGCCGATGCGCTGCCTCTGGCCGCCGGAGAACTCATGGGGATAACGGGAGGCATGCTCCCTGACCAGTCCTACCAGCTCCAGCATTTCATAGACCTTCTCGTCGATGACCTTCTTGTCCCGCTCCCCCTGAATGACCAGTCCCTCCGAAATGATCTCCCGCACCGTCATCCGGGGATCCAGAGAGGCTATCGGGTCCTGAAAGATCATCTGTATCTGGGTGACCAGCCGGGTTCTTCTTGCCTTTCTCAGCGCATCCTTATACTGGGCCTCCATCCGGGCCTTCTCTTCGCCGACCGCCGCTGCGATCTTGGGCTCGTATTCGCTTTTCAGCTCCGACCTGCGTTTGGCGCTATATTCTTTGTCGCAGTTCTTTTGCTCGTTTCGGGCGGCCCTGATCTGGGCCTTCAGCTCTGCTATGCGGACGGGATCCTTCGTTGCCTTCAGTTCGTCCTTATAAGACTGGATGCCTGCGGCGATGCGCACGCCCTTGAAATAGATGTTGCCGGAGGTGATATTATACAGCTTGATGATGGATCGTCCGGTGGTGGTCTTGCCGCAGCCGGACTCACCTACCAGACCAAAGACCTCTCCCTTGCGAATATCGAAGCTGACATCGTCCACAGCTTTCGTCACGAAATTGCCGGCCTTAAAATACTGGCAGAGGTGCTCGACCCTAAGCAGGGGCTCCTGATTATTCATTTTTGTCCCTCCCTGCCTGCGAAAATGTTCCTTTTTCAAGCTTGGCCTCCCTTCTCTGGTTCATTCTGGCGATACGGTCCATGACGGCCTTGGGCGGATCCACCTTGGGCGCATCCGGATGCAGCAGCCAGGTAGCGGCATAATGAGTGTCGCTGATCCGGAACATGGGCGGCTGCCGTTCAAAGTCAATCTGCATGGCATACTGGTTTCTGGGGGCAAAAGCATCCCCCTTGGGCGGATAGATCATGTTGGGCGGCGTGCCGGGAATGGCGGTCAGTTTCTCGTTGGTATCCAGGTCAGGCATGGAGGAAAGCAGCGCCCAGGTATAGGGATGGGCGGCGTGATAAAAGATATCCTCGCAGGTGCCGTATTCCACGATCTTTCCGGCGTACATGACAGCCACCCGGTCCGCCATGTTGGCGACCACACCCAGATCATGGGTGATGAAGATCACGGACAAGCGGCGCTCGGTCTTCAACTTGTTGATGAGCTCCAGAATCTGGGACTGGATGGTCACATCCAGAGCTGTCGTGGGCTCGTCGCAGATCAGGATGTCCGGATTGGCCGCCAGAGCGATGGCAATGACGATACGTTGGCGCATGCCGCCGGAAAATTCAAAGGGATACTGCCGGAAACGCTTATGGGGCTCGGAGATCCCCACCTCCTCCATGAGCCGGATGGCCCGGTGTCTTGCGATCCGGGGCGTCACCCTATCCACGATGCCGGAGGCGTTCTGCATCAGGTAATCGATGGCCCCAATGGTTTCAGCGTGGTAATCCCGGCTGTCAGCGGCATCCAGAACCTTCTGATAGTGCTCCGCCAGACGGTCGATGATATGGGACAGGTTTGCCTTGATCAGCTCCAGATCGGTGACAGCGGCATCCGCCAGCTCCCAGTCGGGCTTCCCACCCTTGGCCACGATGGCATCGTACTTGCGCTTCTCCCGTTCGTATTTGCGCAGAATTCCCACATTTGCCTTCGCACCGTGAAAATATTTATCCAGCTCACTCTTCATGCTGGGGGAAAAGGTATAGACCAGACTGTCCTTGCTGACGGCAAGGGGATCCACGGTTTCCTTGACCGTCATTCTCAGTTTTTTCCAGGTATCCGTGCATTGTTTTTTATCCAGCTGTTCTGCGGCATAAACCGGCCGTGCGGCCTCCAGCTCCCGGACCGCCCTGCGTATCCGCTCATAGCACTGCTCCGCAGAATAGGTCACGGCCCTCTGTGCGTCGGAGAGAAAGACCTTCATGAAATCCTTTTCCAGGTAATCCAGCAAAAAGTCATTCAGCTCCTCCAGCGGCATCTCCGGCAGCGGCTTGTCGGAGAAGGTCATGTAATAGCCCATGCGGAAGAAATTCGGCTTCGGCCTTCCCGCACCCTCCGCCATCCTGTCCCGCAGCCGGTAGAGATTCCCAAGCGCCGCAGTATAATCCTTTTTCCGGAAGTTTTCTTCCAGGGCGGAAGCGTTCTGCAGAACCTCAGACTTATACTGATCCGGGTCCACCACGTATTTATTCAGAGACTCCCGGCAGCGGCGGGCAATGTCCTTGATGCGATCCGCAGCGCCCTTTGCCACGGTATTCTTTTCCAGCTCAAAGGCAATGATCCCGATATCGTCCAGCGCCTCTGTGGCACCCTCATGGGCGGTGTTGTAGGCAGACTCCAGCTCGGTGTGCTTCTTTTCGAACTGCTGGAACTTCCTGCAGCTGACGGCAGCCCGGGTTCGCTCTTCGTTATTGGCAGCACTGGCGGCCATCCTATCACCCAGACTCTTGAGATAGGTGCGGAAGGAGCGCCTGCTCTCCCGCTGACGGATCCTGCCCTTGAGGAGCATGGCCTCCGTGAGCTGGCGGCCGATGCGCACGATGGGATTCAAGGAGGACATGGGATCTTGGAAGATCATGGCAATCTTGTCGCCGCGGATCTTATGGAAATCCTCCTCCGATATTTTCAGCAGATCCTGGCCGTCATAGATGATTTCACCGGACTCCACAATGGAGTTGCCCGCAAGGATTCCCAGAATGGCCTTGCTGGTGACGGACTTGCCGGAGCCGGACTCGCCCACGATGGCGAGAGTTTCGCCTCTGGCAAGGTCGAAATCGATGCCCCGGACCGCCTGCACCTTGCCGTTTCCAGTGCGGAAGGAGATACGTAAATCCTGTACATGCAGTTTGTTTTCCATCAGTCATCCACCCCCCTTGTCGTAGGATTAAATGCGTCCCGCAGGCCGTTGCCGAAGAGGTTGAAGCAGATCATCAAAAGCCCCAGGAAAATGCTGGGGTATAGCATGGCGTGGGGCGCAGTGGTGGTAGCGGCGTTGCCCTGGCTGAGCAGGGTGCCGATGGTGGTGCCGGCGTAGGTGGACAGATCCACTATCCCTAAGTAGGTCATGGATGTCTCCGAGTTGATGACGCCGGGGATTACCAAGGCACAAGAGGTGATGATGGTGCCGATGGCGTTGGGGAAGATGTGCTTGAACATCAGCCGCCCGTCGCCGGCCCCCAGGGTACGCGCCGCCAAGACAAACTCCTGGCTTTTGAAGCGGTAGAACTGCTTTCTTGTCAGGGCCGCCATACCGATCCACCCTGTCAGCACGAAGGCAAACAGAAACGAGGGAACGACCCCCACCTTCTGTGCAAGATGCAGCTGGAACAGGGTGGTCACCACCACGAAGGGTACACCCGAGAGGATGTCGCTGATACGATCCAGCGTCATGTCGATAGCGCCGCCGTAGTAGCCCTGAATGGAGCCGTACACTGCACCGATGCTCAGGTTGATGGCCGAGACCAGAATGGCAAAAATCAGGGAGAAACGGGCGCCCAGGCCGATAGCGGTGAACAGGTCGAGGCCCATTACATTAGTACCCATCAGATAGCTCGGCTCATGGCCGTTGAGATAAATATAATAGTTGTAATACAAGATCCGGCACTGAACCGAACCGGCCTTGGCTGTCGAATAGACCCAGTCGCCCGGATCACCGGCAAGCCGGAGGGAGTTATACGGCGCACCGGCCCGGTCGGAGCGGGTGGAGTAAGCCGGGATATAGTTGCCCTCTGCGTCCAGGAGGGCCGTGCCGTCACTGTTCATCTTGAACCAGATGTTGGAATTATCGCTGATGCCGCCTATGTCCTCCGCATCCACATAAGGGTAGATGACCTGGATGCCGGTCTCGTTCTGCCAGTCCTGCAGCTTCTGGTAGTCCGTGTAGCTGAAGTTACGGTAGACGATGCCCAAGGCGTAATAGGCATTGACCTCAAGGTCGTAGATATAGCGCTTGACCATCTGGCCGCGCTTCTTTTCCTCAGTCTCATGGGTGCCCCGAATGCGGATAATGGGATTCATGCCCGTTTCAATGCCGATCCCCTTCCAGATGGCCATGGCCTTGTCGTTCTGACTGTCCATGGTCTTGGTGCCGTTCAGAAACCCGAACTGAGAGAAAAAGGGGCTGAAGGGCGGATAATTTACATACATGGGGTCTTTATCGTTGACAGTATATTGGGAGAAGAGCGGCACAAAAACAGCATAAAGCACCAAGAACAAGAGTATCCACGCAGCGATCACCGAGGACTTATTCTTGCTGAACCGAATCATGGCGTCGGCAAAGAAGCTCCGGGCTCTGGTTTGAAGCTCCTTGTCGTGGAGCCTCTCATTTTCCTGCACGAAAGCAAACTTCTCGGCAGGAATCCGTTCATTCATCATATCAGTCATCGTTTACTCCCCCCTTACTTTTTGGAGCCCATGCGAATGCGCGGGTCGATAAAGCCATAGCTGACGTCCACCACGAGGCTGGCCGCCAGGCCGATGGCGGTGTAGAAGCAGGTAGATAGCATGAAAATGTTATAGTCAAGTCCGCTGATGGCGTTCAGAGTAAGGCCGCCTACACCGGGGATGGCGAAGATGCCCTCAATGATAAGGGAGCCGCCCAGGATACCGATGAACTGGCCGAAGATGGCGGGGACAATGACCACAAAGCAGTTGCGCAGGGCATGGCGCACCGTGGCCTGTGCGCGGGTCAGGCCCTTGGTGCGGGCCAGGAGCATAAATTCGCTGGTCAGCACCTCGGTCAGTTCGGCGCGGGTGGTGCGGGCGAAGCCCGCGATGGTGCCGAAAGAGAGGGCCATCACCGGCGGAATCAGGGAGCGGAACATCTTCCATGTAAAGTAGTTGGTGCCGCCTGCCATGAGGAAGGGGAACCACTGGAGCTTAAAGCAGAAAATATACTGGATCAGAAAGGCATAGACAAAGCTGGGCACCGAAATGACCACCATGGTCAGGGTGGAGATGAGGTAGTCGATCCAGGTGTTCTTCTTCAGAGCCGCGAAAATGCCCAGACCGATCCCGATGGGAATGGACCCGATGATGGAATACAGGTTGACGATCATGGTGGCGGGCAGCTTGCTGACAAAAATGTCCCACACGTTCTGGCCGAAGTACAGCTTCTCGCTGAGGCCCCAGTCCCAATTGGTAAAGATATTCTTCAAAAACAGCCAGAACTGCGTCAGATACGGCTCGTTATAGCCCAGGGCCTCCCGGCGCATGAGCACCACGGTAGTATGCGGATCCTCCGGCGGAAGCACCGGCAGGGGGAGCATGCGGACGAGAACGAAGCACATCAGGGTGATGATAAAAAACACCATGATCATATACAGTATTCTCTGGAGAATATATTTGACCATTCAGAGATCCTCCTATCTTTATATTGGTTCTCGTATATGCCCCGCAGTCAGGCTGAGGGGCATATACGAGAACCAGCGGGGAACAATAGAATCCACGCTTCGCGAGTCTTCTATCGTCAATAATAACAGCAGAAGGGGGCGAAAAGCCGCCCCCCTGCCTTTTAGTCGTTACTTATCGAAGATTTGATCGCAGGCTCGGAATCAATACTGAAGGGTGCCGCCCTGAGAAGCGACATACTCGGCCCACTCGGCATCATTGTAGTTATACTTCATGTACTGGATGCCGCCGCGGTACATCATGGGGTTGTACTCCTCCACTACATAGTAGACCTGCTGGCTCAGCAGGGAACCGGAGCCGTTCTGCATGATCGGCACGCAGTTGTATGCGGTGAGCATGAACTTCTCGATTGCGGCCAAGATTTCCAGACGGTTGTCCACGCTGGTCTGACCAAAGCCGAAGTTATATTCCTTGCCGTCCTGGGCGGTCTTCATCTTACCGTTGAGGCAGAGAGCCCAGTCGCGGACATTCATAGTGATGTCTGCGCCGTCTAGGTTGATGGTCAGGTCGTACTTGCTGGCATCGAACCAGTTGCCCCAGTAAGCTTTGTCCTTGTCGGTCCAGGTGTCGGCCATGCCGAAGGGATCCAGTGTGGAGCCGGACCAGCCGGCCATCTGGGTGTCCATCACGCCGTTGCGAAGATTGTCAGACCACTTGTTGCCCACGGGGGCGGAGGGGGTGATCAGGATCTTGCCCTCAAGACCGGTTCCTTCGGCCGCCTTGTTCAGAGAAGTATTCAGGTACTCCAGGGTCTTGCGGAGGAAGTCGTTCACCTCATCGCTCATGGCGTAGACCATGGTGACGGTCTGGTCGGACTTGCCGTCGCCGTCGGTGTCGGTGATGTAGCCCTTCTCGATGCCCTCTTCATAGGCCTCCTGGAACTTCGCCTTGGCAGTCTCAGGATCATAGCCGGTGATGGCATCTACGGCCTTATCCAAGTCGCCATCATAGTCGGCCAGGTCGATGGAGTAGAAGTCCACCAGAGCCTGCTTTGCCTGAGGCGTGTCACGGTAGTAAGCGCAGGTCTCGGGATCGTAGATATAGGTGTTGCCGATGAAAGCGTAGCCGCCCTGGCGTGAGGGAGAGACGGTGGCTGCAAAGTTCTCGCGGTCGATGGCCACGGCGCAGGCCCGGCGGAAGCTCTCCAGCATCTGCATCTCCAGGTCGGTGGTA
>CANOFQ010000081.1 GCA_947565325.1 uncultured bacterium | reverse complement strand
TTCTTTTCTCCTGCAAAATCCCTCACTACAGCCTTCTCAGACAGCCTGCCTCTGCATACAAGTCCTGCACCTGCATACAAGCAATCTGCCTCTGCCTATATACAAGGAATCTACCCCTGCCTGAAACACTGGCCAGTCCCTTTCATCCAGCCGTTTTTGTCCGCTGACTCTCAGTATAACACAACTGCCCGGCAGATTCACGTATATTTTTCTGGAAAATCACGATCCGCCCTTCTCCAGCCTGTTCGGTTCCCTCTCCAAGACTTGATTCCTTCACCAAAGTCTGGACTTTCCAGCCATTTTAAAGCCGCAGGGAATCTATGCCGTGGCCCCTCACAGGGCATCCCCGAACACAATATGCCGGACAGCCAGCATATACTCGTCCCAAGGCTGTATCTCCAGGTTCCGCAGCACTTTCGTCCTGGCCGCCTCTCTCTGGCCCTTACGCAGCAGCAGGAGGATCCTGGCACCCTCCAGCTCCCTGCACAGGGGACACACGCAGGAATGGCATATCTCGCTTCGGTCCCCCTGATCCAGCAGCTCCTGCAGGCTCTCCGTCTGCTCTCTATAGTAGCCAGCCAGAAACTCCATCCAGACATAGGCCTTCTGTCTGTTGTAGTACTTGTTCCCGCCGGAAGCCTTCTCTCTCTTCAGCCAGTCTCCCAGCATCTCCCCCCATTTCCTGCCCCTTTTAGCGTCCCCGCACAGGATACCGGCAAACACTGCGTCGCCAAGCTTTTCCTCCATGGTGTTCTCGGAAAACCCGCTGCGCAGCATCCTGCCGAAGGCTCCCACAGCGGCGGCGGCTTTCCCGAACAGCAGCTGCGTCCACCCAAGGGCATAATAGTAGGCCAGATAGGACACCTCCTGGCACTTTTGTCTGACGGCGGCAGGGTTCCCGCAAAACAGCATCCGCATCCGAAGGCCGTTCTGCCTCCTCAGGGCCCTCTTCCATTCCCCCAGCACATGGTACGCCTTCTCCCCCTGACCAAAGCTGCCGTACAGCTCCACAAGCTTCTCAAAGCGCATACACTCATTCTTCACATAAAAGCGCCCATATACCTCTGCCGCCTCCCGGACCTTTCCCGCCCTCATGTAATACTCCGCCAGAGTATTTCCGAACCAGTTGCTCTTATTGTTCTCCGTGGCCCCCTCATACTGCCTGAATGCCTCCAGCGCCCGCTCATAATCTCCCAGCAGGGAATAGATGCTGCCCATATCCGCATAGATGATGGGGGACATATCCTTGTCCATATACAGGATTGCCTTTTTGATATAGAACAGCGCCCGCTCGTACTCTCCCTGATACTTATGGACGAAGCTCAGGCCGTTCAGGGCATAAGGGTTGGAGGGGTTCATGTAAAGCGCCTTTTCAAAATCCTCCTTCGCCTCCTGGTAATGATGGGCTGCCCTATGGAAAATAGCCCTCTCCACCAATAGGAAATCGTCCGGATAATGATACAGATACTCCGTCAGGATGGGCAGCCCCTTCTCATAGAAGCCGGCCTCTCCGTCCTCTGTGAATTTCAGAAAATTTTTCCGGAATTCCTTCAGCTTGCCGTTGAGCACCCCCACCTCCATGACCTCATGAGTCATCTGGAACTGGTAAGCCTCCAGAAGCACACTCCCTACGCCGCTCTTCTTGGCGTCGGCCAAGACCTTTTTCAGCTCCTCCTGATAATCCAAGTCCAGATATACCTTGGCCAGATATTCATAGGACTTCACAAAGGAGGGGAAATAGCGGATGCAGTGGCCGGCGGTCCGAACCACCCCCGCTGCGTTCAGCTGTCGCCTGTACACCTCCAGCGAAGAGGCATAGGCGGCAAAGACCTGATATTCCTCCACCAGTCTGTCCGCTGTCTCCAGACTTTTCTCATACTCCTCCTGCTCCATGTAGAGCTGGGCCATCTCCAGCAGCACCCCTGCATCCTTTATGTCCCCGGAAAGCACGTTCTCGCCCTCCCGGATGGCCAGTGCGAAATTCTTCTGGCTCTTGTATCCCAGGTTGTGATAGCACTGCATCCTGATCAGGCATGCCTGACGGAGCCTGTCCCTGTCCTTCTCCGCCTCGGCGGCATCGGCGCCGGCCTCCCTCTCCAGCTTCCTCCTGAGCGCCTCCTCCCAGATCCGGGTCATGGCGATGGACTCCTCATATTCCGCCTGCTCCACATATAGCTTCGCCAGCAGTCCGCTGTACTCCGCCTCCTTCTCAGGGGGCAGGGCCCCTTTCAGCTTCAGGGCAAGCCGAATGCCCAGAGAGATCCTGCCGTCCTGCAGATAGCACCAGCACAGCTCCAGCCCCGGCTCCCACGCCCCGCTCTCACGCCAGGATGCCTCCAGCTCCTTCTCGATCTCCTTGTTGATCCTGCCCAGCAGCGTCATGAAAGCCTCGTCGCTGCCGGCGGCCAGCACCTTTTCCGCACACCGCTTGGCCTCTCTGTACCGCCCCTCGTCATAATACCACTGTGTCAGACGGACATTCGCCATATAATGGGTGTCCAGCTCCTTCTTCAGGTCCTGATAGATCTTGGCGGCAGCCCCTCTGTCCCCCTTCTCCCACAAAAGCTCCGCCGCATTATAGCAGATCATGGCATCCTTGGGATATTTTTCCCGCAGCCCATCCAGCAAAACGAACGCCTGCTCCTCCTGGCCCTGATTCGCATAAAGGGTTGCCCTGCAGATCTCCATGGCCGGATGCCAGATGCCCAGTGCGTCCCCCGCTTCCAGAAGGTGCCTTGCCTCCTCGTAGTTTTTCTCCTGCAGGGCGTTCCAGCAACGGTCATAATACTGCAGGAACAGATCATAATCCCCGTCACCGGGCCCCTGAAACTGGCTGAATTCCAAATCCTCGCCCCGCTGGCATTTTCCGGATATATAATAGATAAAATGAGCAGGGAACCTCTCCCGCAGCTTCTTTGCGCCGCTGACGATAGAAAGCTTTTTGTCCAGCAGCCGCCAGACCTCCGTGGGCAGGCGGAAATGCTCCGTCAAAAAGCCGATCAGCTTCTGTCTGCAGTTCTCCTCCTCTTCTAGGGACAGAAAGACGTCCTCCTGAAACAGCGCCTTCCACAGCTCCAGATCCTGCCGCCTATGGAGATCCCCGTAAATCTGCGCCGCCTTCTCCAACCAGATGCCGGAGGGGGTGGTGTCCCGCTCCGGCTCGCAGTCGGCATCCTCTTCCGTCTCCCTTGCGTATCTGCAGGCCTCCTCATAAGCCCTGCGCAGCAGCTTGAAGCCCTCCGGATCATCCTCCGGATTGGTCACTGCAAGCCTCTCCCGATAGGCGCCCTTGATGGCCCTTTCTTCTTTTGTAGCCTCGATTCCCAGTATCCGGAACACCTCTGTCCGATCCACGCCACTCCCTCCCCGTCAGGCCGGACTCTGCCGCCGTGCCTGAAGATATATTGCTTAACGATTTCACTTGCCGTGAAACCAGACTGCATAACGCTGACTGGTTCAATCGCATGATTACATTAGGCAGCATTCAGCGTTATGCAGTATAACTCAAAAAAGGGGCAGAAGATTCCTTCCGCCCCTTCAGCCCTCCCTATGGTCTAAAACGAAAACTTATCCGCAAAATAGGCATCCAGACTCTCTATGGCAACCCTCTCCTGCTCCATGGAATCCCTGAAGCGCACCGTGACGCAGCCGTCCGTCTCGGACTCAAAATCGTAGGTGACGCAGAAGGGCGTTCCGATCTCGTCCTGACGGCGATAGCGCTTTCCGATATTTCCCCTATCGTCATACTCGCAGTTGTACTTTCTGGAAAGCTCCCTATATATCTTCTCCGCACCCTCTCCCAGCTTCTTGGAAAGAGGCAGCACGCCGATCTTCACAGGGGCAAGGGCAGGATGGAAACGGAGCACCGTGCGCATGTCGCCTCCCTCCAGCTCCTCCTCGTCATAGGCCGCGCAGAGGAACGCAAGCACCACCCTGTCTGCGCCCAGAGAGGGCTCCACCACATAGGGTATGTACTTCTCCTTTTTCTCGTCGTCAAAATAGGTCATATCCTCCCCTGAGGTATTGGCATGCTGTGTCAGGTCATAATCCGTCCTGTCCGCTATGCCCCAGAGCTCGCCCCAGCCGAAGGGGAAGAGGAACTCGATGTCCGTGGTTCCCTTGCTGTAGAAGCACAGCTCCTCCGGGCTGTGATCCCGAAGCCGCATCTCCTCCTCCTTGATCCCGAGGGAAATGAGCCAGTCGCGGCAGAATCCCCGCCAGTACTGGAACCACTCCAGATCCGTGCCGGGCTCGCAGAAGAACTCCAGCTCCATCTGCTCGAACTCACGGGTGCGGAAGGTAAAGTTTCCCGGGGTGATCTCGTTGCGGAACGCCTTGCCGATCTGACCGATGCCGAAGGGAATCTTCTTCCGGGAGGTTCTGAGGACATTCTTGAAGTTCACGAAGATGCCCTGGGCCGTCTCCGGGCGCAGGTACACCACGCTCTTGGCGTCCTCCGTGACGCCCTGAAAGGTCTTGAACATCAGGTTGAACTGACGGATATCCGTAAAATTATGCTTGCCGCAGCTAGGGCAGGGGATGTTGTGCTCCTCCACGAACTCCTTCATCTGCTCCTGGGTCCATGCGTCCACGCTCTCTGTCAGGGCTATGCCCTTCTCCTGGCAGAAGTCCTCGATGATTTTGTCCGCCCGGAAGCGCTCGTGGCACTCTCTGCAGTCCATCAGAGGATCGGAAAAGCCGCCCAGATGCCCGCTGGCCACCCATGTCTGGGGATTCATCAGGATCGCACAGTCCACACCCACATTGTAAGGGCTCTCCTGCACGAACTTCTGCCACCATGCCTTCTTCACATTGTTTTTCAGCTCCACACCCAGATTGCCGTAGTCCCATGTATTGGCCAGACCGCCGTATATCTCCGAGCCGGGGTAGACAAAGCCCCTCGCCTTTGCCAGCGCAACAATCTTGTCCATCGTCTTTTCCATCTTGTCCTCATCCTGCCTTTCTTTTTATGTCCCGGAACATTGCTGTCCCGCAACTATAACTGTCTATTTCATCAGGATATACACCAGCCCCTCCGCTGCGGAAGGGTTGACGCTCTTATCCTCGTTGAGAAGGGCTCCGTTGCTGATGTGCGTCACCACTGCGGGACAGTAGATATCGGCAGAAATATCCGTGATCACCAGATACCTGTCCCCTGCCTGCCTCAGCTGCGCCTCCGTAAAAAGTGAATTGTCGTCAACGCTGCGCATGATCACATCCATGCTGTAGCCCTTCTGTATCGCCTCTCCCACCGTCCCGTAGAAGAACACGTTCCCGAGGAACTCGCTGCAGCTGTCACCGCTGTCGAATTTATAGGACACCATCACCTTGGTGGCGCTGCCCTGTACATTTTCCACCTTATCCACCACTGCGGCCGTGTCTCTCTTCTTCGCCCCGCAAAACTGCGCCGCCTCGCTGACCGCCATGTCCGTGAGCTCCGAGATACTATAGTAGTCTTTGTCAAAATCCCCCAGAAGCCACACCGCCACCGCACCCTCTCTGGTGACAGAGACTGTGGGCGTCTGAATGACATCCGGCAGCTTCGCCTCTCCACAGCCTGAAAGGAACAAGGCACACAGACACAAAAGCCCCATAAGCCATGCATACTTCTTCATAATCGCACACCTCGGTCTATCGCTTGATAACAGCCTCCCGGTATCTTCCGGCAGCCGTCTAGCCTATCATATCAGATATAGGCCTTTTTTTCAACACAGAGTTTGCAGAACCTCCAGACTTTTGAAATGACAGCCCACGATCAGCCTCATATATCTGGCTGCCACCCTCTGCAGCTCCTCCAGCACCCGGTCCGTCACCGTGAAGGTATACAGCCGCTCCAGGGGGCTTTCCGTTATGTACCGCAGCGCATAGACCGTGGAGGGCTCCAGCGTCTCGTCCTGTGGCGGCCCCGGGAACTCACCGTTCACTGCAATGGCCCTGCACTCGAAGATGCACCGCACCAGAGGATTGGGCAGCGCCGGAACGCACAGCGCCCTCAGGGACTGATACAGCAGCTTCATCATCTCCCGCTCGTCGTTGTTCTCTCTGGTATAATAGTCCGCCACCTCGGCAAAATACATACCGTAACAGGCCCCCACATAGTCGGTCATCAGCTCCTCGAAATAATTCTGAATCTCCGCCTCCGTAACCGTGTAAGAGGTTCTTCCCTCATAGAGCCTGAAGCTTCCGAAGGCAAAGGGGTTCGTACATGCCGCCAGACGGCTGCCGGGCTTCCTCGCCCCCTTGGCAAAGGCAGGCAGCTTTCCTCTCTCCTTCGTAAGAATGCTGACCCGCCTATCGAACTCTCCCACCGGGGACTGCTTCAGTATGATTCCCGTTACCCATATATATTCCTGCATGATCCTCTTCTCTTATCTGTCCCTTCCCGCCGCTTTCCGCACTGGACAGGAAGGACAGATAATCCTCGATTTTGCCGCTCCTCTCAAACCGCTTCCAGTATCCCTCTTCCCTTACATCCATCCTATGCATCCCCTTGCTGTAGTATTTTGATCAGTCGTACCGACCTGATTTTCATGCTGCGATCCTGCTCTCTTAGGGTCTGCATTTTTAAGTCATTCTATTCCTGTGCCATCTGCCTGCCGGCCTTTTGCACCCTCGCCCATGCGCCGGAGCTTATGCGCCGTGCCGGTATTTATGCGCTGTGCCTGACTCTGTGCAGGAGGGCTTTCTACACATCCTTGGGATTATATCCAAAATTTTTCAGAAGATGATCGTTGTCCCGCCAGTCCTTTTTCACCTTTACCCAGAGCTTCAGGGCCACCTTCATCTCCATCATGGACTCGATCTCATGCCTTGCGGAGGTGCCGATCTTTTTCAGCATCTGCCCGTCCTTCCCTATGATGATTCCTTTATGGGATTCCTTCTCGCAGCTGATGGTGGCATCGATATGACAGATGCCTTTTTCCTCCCGCATCCGCTCCACTACCACCGCTATGCCGTGGGGAACCTCGTCCTCCAGACTGCGCAGGGCCTTTTCCCGGATCAGCTCCGCCACCACCTGCCGCATGGGCTGGTCCGTGACCATGTCCTCGTCAAAGAAGGGCTCTCCCTCCGGCAGATGCTGAAAGATACATTCCACCAGCCGGTCGGTATTGCTGCCCTTCAGAGCCGACACGGGCACGATCTCCTGAAACTCCAGCTCCTTCCGGTAGGTGTCGATAAAGGTGAGAACCTCCTCCCTTTTCACCGTGTCCGTCTTATTGATCACAAGGATCACCGGATTCTTCACCTTCTTCAGCTGCTCGATAATATGGCGCTCCCCTGCGCCGATGAAGTTCGACGGCTCCACCAGCCACAGAACCACATCCGCCTCCATCAGGGTATGCTCCGCCACGTTCACCATATAGTTCCCCAGCTTATCCTTCGCCTTATGGATGCCAGGCGTGTCCAGAAACACGATCTGGCCCCGCTCGGTGCTCAGTATTGTCCTTGCCCTGGTCCGGGTGGTCTGGGGCTTGGGGGACGTGATCGCTATCTTCTGTCCTATGAGCCGGTTCATCAGCGTGGACTTGCCCACGTTGGGCCGTCCTACCAAAGCCACGAAGCCTGCCTTATATCCCTTATTCTCCTTCATCTGTTCCATCCTTCTTCTCCTGTTCCTGTCATATCTTCCCTTTCGGGCCGGTCTTGTTCCGAACTCCTTTTTCGCATCGGCCGGACCTGTTTCAGCGCATGCCTCCCCTGGCGGATCGGTTCTGTTCCGAACTCCTTTTTCGCACCGGCCGGACCTGTTTCAGCTCACGCCTCCCCTGGCGGATCGGTTCTGTTCCGAACTCCTTTTTCGCACTGGCCGGACTTGTTTCAGCTCACGCCTCCCCTGGCGGATCGGTCTTATTTCAAATTGTCCCTCTCCTTCGGGACCTGCGCTCCCTGCCAGCCGTTCAACGGGCCTGCCGCCGGCGGAGACACCGGCGTCCCCGTAGTCTTCCTGCTCCTCTGCTTCCTGCGCTCCAGCCAGATCACCAGCAAAGCGATGCACAGCGGCAGCGCCAGAATGAACAGATAGGGAAGATGCACCACCAGCCAGACAAACAGCTCCCCGGCTCCGTCCCTGATGTCTCTCAGACTGCCCATGAAGCCTTCCCCGATTCTTTCCCAGAAGCCCGGCTCCTCCGCCTGGGTCAGCTCCTCCACCTCGGAGACACTCAGATTTACCGTGGCATAGTCCACCTTATTGTCCATGGTTCGCAGCTGGGACTCCATGCTCTCCAGCTGATAGCGGACATTGGACAGCCGCTCTTCTATGGTAATGATCTCCTCTATGGTCTGGGCCTTGTCCAGAAACGCCAGCAGTCTGGACTGCTCCGTCCTGAGCGTGTCCCTGCGGCTCTCCATGTCCACATAAGACAATGTCACATCGTCCACGCTCTCGGAACGCCTGACCACGTTGCTCACCTCGGACACCGCCGTCAGGAACTCCTTCAGCCTTGTCTGAGGGATGCGGACAGTCAGATTCCCATACCGCAGATTCCGGGAGCCTGAATATCTGCTCCCGTTATAGGTGTTCATGTTCTCTATATAGCCGCCCATGCCCTGAACCTGATTCTCCAGCCGGGCCATGGCCTCCTCGAACTGTCTGGTCTCCACGTCCAGATTCACTGTGGTAATCAACTTACGCCCCTGCAGGACGCCCAGAGCCTCCGCCGTCTGGCCGTCCCCGGGATCCATGACGCTGCCAGAATAGTCAAAACTGCCCTCACCCATGGGGTACGAGGAGGCCCCTTCTTCGCCGACTGCGTCCGTATACTGCAGATCGGAGGAATTTTCCCACCCCATGTCGAGGCTCTTCGACGAGGCCCCGCAGCCCATGCACAGGACGGCTGCCAGCATACACGCCAGCAGCGCCGCCCCTCTTTTCTTCCATAAAACGTTTCCTGCACTCTGTCTCTTTTCCATAATCGTTCCCACTCCCTTCCGCCGCCTGTGCGGCATCCCGAAAAACCATGCTTTTCCTGACGGTTTTCCCTTCTGGAAGTATAGACGGAAAAAATCAGTTCAGGTTCTCCAGCCTCTCGAACTTGTCCTTGTCGGCCCGGATTTTCTGCTCATTTCCTACTACGCATAGGCAATCATCTTCCATGAAGGCCCTGATATATGCGGCCAGCCCTCTGATCTGCTCCGGTGTGGCGCCCAGCACCTCGTCCCTTTCACTCTGAATCATCTCGTAGGTGGTTCCCGTCATATAGATGGACTTGGAACGGCGGCCCTTGCCCGCAGCGGTCAGCGGCACGTCCATCTCGCTGATGGCTCCGATGATATACTGGGTCATGGTTCTCTCGTCCGCCGCATATTCTTCCACGAATTTCGCAGCGTTCTCATACACATCGATGGTCTGGCTCAGATTCGGATCCCGGAAGGAAACGAAATAGCTCGCCCCGTTCCTGCCGAAGCCGCACATACAGCCGTATGCGCCCCCCTTCACCCGGATGTTCGTCCACAGATACTCGTACCCCATCATGACCTGCAGCACATTCAGCGCTCCCGTGTAGGGCAGACCCTTCCTGCGGTAGTTGCCCGCCCGGCAGACATACTGCACCTGACCGGAATTCATGAAGCCCTCGTTCTTTTTCTCCGTGGCAGGCGCATAAGCCTTCTTCTCCACCTCGCAGGTGTACAGCGCCTCCTTCAGGTCTGCCACCGGCTCCTCCAGACTCCGGAAGGCCTCCTCGCTGCCCGTGAAATCCACCAAGAGGTTCTCCGGCCGGAAGATCATCCTGCAGAGAGTCTGCAGCTTCTCCACCAGCTCCTCCTTCCTCTCCTGAAACTCCGTCTCAAGCATGGTGGTCAGGCGGTACTGCCCGATTCCGTTCAGCTCATCCTCCACAGCCTCCATGGGATCCACATAGGAGAGCGCCCGGTTGATCGCAACGATGTGGCCCGCTCCCATCATATACTCCCGCACCTGAGAATTCTTCTCGGCCAGAATCTCCTTCAGCCTCTTCGTGTCCGACATGTTGCTGGTCAGCAGCAGCTCCTTCATCAGCGCCACCGTCTTGTCCAGATTGCACTCCAGCGCCTTGGCGGTGACCTCCAGCGTGACTTTATACTGGTCCGGATTGGCCGGGTCGTCATAGAAATTCTGGTTCACGGAAATGTTCCCGGTGGTCAGATTGATCTCGTTGCACAGCTCCGCATAGGAATAATGCGCCGTGTCCACCTTGAAGAACACAGCCGGCAGAATGCCTATATAGGGGAAATATTCCTCCGGAATGTCATGCACCTTGAAGATAAAGGTCAGGTAGCCGATACCATTGGTGAATACCTTGTGGTACAAGGAAGGAATCGCCCCCAGAGCTCTTCCCTCATTGACCGGAGGCAGCGCATCCTTGCGCAGATCCTCTCTGGAGAGCAGCGGAATCTTGGCCAGATCCTCGGCGGAGTCCTCCGTCTCCCGGAATGCGGCAAGGGCATCCATCATATCCCTGATGCCTGTCAGCTGCTCCTCGGACATGTCTCCCTTGATATCCGCCAGTTTTGTCTTCAGGGCATCCTCCTGCTCCTTGGCAAGCCCGGCCCTGGGCGCAAGAATCACCGTGGCGGCGTGAGGGTTGTCCAGCAGGTACTTCTGGATCAGCCCCTCAAAGTATCCCTCCTTCACCTTCTTCCGAAGGCCTGCATAGGTCTCATTTGCCTCCAGATGGATAAAGGGCTTGTTGTCGTCGTACAGCCAGCTGTCCAGCGCCTGCAGGCCATACATCAGACCCTTGGGCGTGCGGCCGTAGTCCGCCTCCCTGTACCGGAACTCATAATAATTGATAGCGGCCAGCAGCGCCTTCTCTTCGAAGCCATTCTTCACGATTCCCTCCAGGACCTCCCGGATGGTGGCCACAAACTCCTTCTCACGGCTCACGGAGGTTCCCTTCGCCACCATGCTGAAATAGGGCTGCTTCACGCCGTTGTTGTAGATGCTGAACACGTCCTTTCCGATCCCCCTGTCGATCAGCGCCTTCTTCAGAGGTGCGCCGGGAACGGTGCAGAGCGCAAAATCCAGCACCTGGAAGGCCACGTACAGCTCTCTGTCCAAGCTGTCTCCCACGGACAGGTTCCATGCCAGATAGGCGTTCTCGTCCACATTCTCCCCTTCGCTGACAGGATACTCCTTCACCCTGCGGACCGGCTCCGTGAAGGCAGGCTCCTCTCCCACCACGGAATCTACCTTAAGAGCCTCAAAGCGGGACAGATAGTGCTCGTCGATGAACTGCAGCTTCTCCGCTCTGTCCCTCTTTTGCCAGACGGTGAGCCGCTCTCGCATACGCAATCAA
>CANOFQ010000080.1 GCA_947565325.1 uncultured bacterium | reverse complement strand
GCAAGGCATTCAGGGAACTGATGGAAGAGGAACGGCAGGCCGGAATGGAAGAAGGACTGAGGAAGGGACAGCGGAAGGGACTAAGGAAAGGACAGAGAAGGGAGCGGCTTATGACGATACAACGCATGCTCAACGAAGGCTACAAGGAAGACCAGATCAGAAGGCTGACCAACTGCACACATCAAGAATTCTGCGCTGTGGCAGATCGACCCGGATCCTCCTGAGCACAAATGTCCTTTTTATCCCATCACCACTTCCTAAAACTCGTACCTGCAGAATCTTCTATCGACAGTCAGAGACACCTTTGCGCCCTTTATCCGATAGTCAATCTTTATTATAGATTGGTAATTAATTGTTCTCCTCCAGCGCCTTCACGAAGCTTTTATGAACGGACAGCGCCCCGCTGCAGCCGTCCCCTTCTGCGGATAGCATGATGCAGGGCGTTCTGGCAGGGATCTCCTGAAACACAAATATCCCATCACCCTTTCTGAACTCAAAGAGCTCCCCGTCAGTGTACAGCGCCACCCTGCTGCAGCTGCTGTAGCAGGTCACGGCATAGCTGCCGCTCTTCATCCTCCTGACGCTCTCCGGCACCAGATACACAAAGGGCTCTTTGCTCCATTTTGCCTTGTATTTGTAATATACAGACTCGGGGCACTTCTTATAAGGCAGAAAAAGCGCTTCTGAACCGTCCCGGTAGGCAGGCGGCCGCTCTCCTGCGTCTTCCCCTTTCCAAGGTATCTTAACGGCTCTGTTCCATGTGCATACAAAAAAACATGCCCCTTCTTCGCCGCCAGAAAAATCTGTCCCTTTCCCGCCTTCAGAGGGCTCTGTTCCCTCTGCAACGCTCTCTTCCAGCGCCAAAAAGCCGAAACGGTCACAGAGCCCAAGAAGAAAGGACGGCCGGCTCTCCTTATCTAGGCAGACGCTGTTTGCCCCCAGCCGGGCAAGCTGCCGGAAATCCGCAATCGCCAGACTCTGGCGCTCCGCCTCGGATCCGGCATCCGGCAGAGAATAGACCACGGCCCTGATCTCCAGCGGCTGTCCATTCAATAAAACCTCACCCTCTGCGCCTGCCTCCAGCCGCCGCAGGCAAAGCTGTGTGCGCAGCCGGTCCAGACAGCCGTCCTCCATTAAGAGAACCGCTTCCGCTTCATACAGAAAGGGATCCTTCCTTCCCTGCCAGAGGTGAGGCTGTACCAGCACAGTCTCTAAAGGCTCCTCTTCCCCTACCGTCTGTATGCCTTCCGCCGCCACGTTCCCTTCCCCGGCCATAAGGGAAATGCAGATCACCGGCTGAGACCATGCCTGCCCATCCTGTCCCCTACTGGTCTCGCCGCACCGGAACGGCAACTGTCGGACTTGTGACTGAGAAACTTGTGCCTGCAGGGTCTGCGGCCGGGAGACTTCCACTTGCAGGGTCTGCAGCCGGGAGACTTCCGCCTGCAGGGCCTGCGGCCGGGAGACTTCCGCCTGCAGGGTCTGCGGCCGGGGAACTTGTGCCTCCAGGGCCTGCGGCCAGGAGACCTCCGTCCGGGAATATTCGTCCGTCAGGTGAAATCGCCATTTCAGAAGCGCCTTTCCGTTCTCCAGTCTGCATTCCACCTCCACACCCCTGCCCGGCGCACTTCTGTCAAATTTCATCCAATTTCCTCCCGAACATAATCCCGTCCGCCTCACACCTATCTAACTTCATGCTCTTCTTTCTCATTTCTTCCTTCTGCACTCCTATCTGGCTTCATGTCCCCGGTCTCCCTTTCATCCTTCTGCTCCCTTGTTCGGCCTCATGCCTCTTGCCCTTATGCTTCTTCTATCCGTACTCCTGCCTTCACACCCTCATCACTGTTCTTGTCTATCCTCATTCCCACCTATTTTGATTCTCCGAACCTTATCTCTGCCTCACATCATCCCTCCTGAGAGCCTCTGCGCTTCTCCCTCAGAAGGGCGGTGTTCTTCTCCACCTCTCCTCTGGTCAGGGGATAGGCGAACTGAATGATGAAAAAGACCGCCAGATAGCACACGCCCGGAACCAGCGTAGCCACCGTATAGATCTTCTCCGCCACCTCCGGCGTCTGGGCGGGAGCCTCGGAGATATATCCGATGGCGGTCAGCACGAAGCCGCCCACGCCCCCTGCCAGCGCCTGCCCTACCTTTCTGGCAAAGGAATAGACCGCATAGACTGTTCCGTCCTCCCTTTTTCCGGTAGCCACCTCCTGATAGTCTATGATATCCGTGATGAACGCCCAGATCACCAGATTGAAAAGCCCCACGCCCATGGAGGCCAGAAAGAGCAATGTCATGAACACCGGAATGCTCCTCACCCGCAGGAAGAACAGCGCAAGATAGACCACTCCCGCACCCAGCATGCCCAGCGCCCCCGCCTCCTTCTTTCCGAAGCCCTGTGCGATTCTGGCAGCAAAGGGAGCCAGAATCAAAACGCTTCCGATGCTTACCATGTTGACGGCCACCAGCGCCTTGGAATTCTTGAAATAGTCCAGAAAAAGATAATTGTTCATGGCCTGGCCCAGCAGGCTGGCCAGCAGAAGCACCAGTGCGGCGCACACCAGCGCCAGCAGCGGCCGGTTGCTGCCCAGACGCTTGAGCATGCTCCAGACCCCCTCCTTATTTCCCTCTTTTTTATGAAAGAACACCCGCTCCTGACACATAAAATAGCAGAGCGCATAGCAGCCCACAGACAGCAGGCCGAATACCGCCGCCGTCACCGTGAAGCTCACGGGCCGCACGATCTGGTTGCCGTGCACATCCGAAGCATAGACCACCAGCGGAACCAGCACGCCTATGACCAGCCCCGCAAGACTGGCCCCGATGCTACGGAAGGTGGAAAGTGACGCCCTGTCCTTCACGTCGGGGCTGATGACGGAGGCCATGGAACCGTAGGGAATGTTGATGGCCGTGTAACAGAAGCTGCTCCACAGCAGATAGGTGAACACTACATAGATGATCTTCACAGGATAGGCCCAGTCCCGGACGAAATACAGATACATGACGCTGCTGGCCACCGCCACCGGCACACACATCCGCCGGATCCACGGACGGAACCTCCCGTCCGCCGCAGGCCTGACATGATCCACGATCCGTCCCATGGTCACATCCGTGAATGCGTCCACGATTCTGGCGCCCATGAAAAGCAGGCCTACTACAAAGCCGCCCAGCCCCAGCACCTTCGTATAGAACACCATCAGATAATTGCTGGCAAAAATGAAGCTGAAATCATTGCCGAAATCCCCGAACATATAGCCCAGCTTGTCCCTGAGCCCGAAGGGACGCACCGCCGCTTCCTCCGCCCTCACATTTTCTCCGCCCGCTGTCTCAGACATAGCTACCTCCCTGAAAAAAGACATAATATGCATGAATGAAGATAGTATTCCGAGTCAAAGGGAAATTATGCACACAAAGAATAACATAGAAACAGTCTTTGCACCTCAACGGGAGCTTTCAAAGATCCATGCAAAAAACAGCGAAAATCTATGATAACAAAAATCGGGAAAGCAAGAACATGCTCAGCGAAAATCTGTGATAGCAGGAATCTGTGACAGCAAGAAATCTGTGACGGAATCTGTGGAAAGAATCTGAAAGAATCTGTGCAGAAAGAATCCGCAGAAAGAATCCGTGACGGAAAAACTTAGTGACTTTTCCGGTTCCATATGCTAAAATGATGGAATGCGAAATTTGTACTCCATCGACCAAGGAGAAATTTGATGTCAATTATCACCGTGTTTTTTCAGATGCTGGCCATCCTCATCATAATAGGGGCCGGATATTTCATGGCAAAAAAGGGTATGATGGACAGCCATACCAACAGCCAGATGTCAAAGATGATCGTGAACGTGTTCAACCCCTGCCTGATTCTGTCCAGCGCCGCCGGCTCCGTGGGTTTGATCCCTCTCGGCACCATGGGGCTCATCGGCCTTATCGCAGCGGGCATGTTCGGCATTTTCATCCTTGCGGGCATGATTCTGTCCCCCTTTTTCGACAAGGCCCCCGACCAGCGCAAGATTTTCCAGATGATGTTCGTCTTCTCCAACCTAGGCTTCATCGGGATACCGGCGGTGGGAAGTATTCTTGGGCAGGAATATGTGGTCTATGTCACGGAGTTCCTGCTGATCTATACCATCGTATTCTATACCTACGGCGTGGCCCTTCTGGACGGAAAGTTCTCTCTGGCCTCCCTGAAGGCCATGGTGAATCCCGGAACCGTCTTCAGCGTCATCGCTCTGGCCCTGATCCTGCTGGAGATCCGGCTCCCTGATTTCCTGATGACCTCCGTCACCTATCTGGGGAACGTGACCTCCCCCATGGCACTGGTGGCAGTGGGCTTCACCCTTGCCCATACTGACCTGAAAAGCATCTTCGCCAGTGCAAGACTGTATGTGTTCTCAGCCGTCAAGCTGCTGGTGCTCCCGCTGCTGATGCTGCCCCTGCTCAGGCTGGCGACCAAGGATCCCTCCATTATCTCCGTGTGCATGATCATGTTCGGCATGCCCATCGGCAATATGCCCCTGATACTGGGAAACCAGAAGGGCATCGACGGCTCCACCTGCAGCGCCGCCATCATCCTGACCACCATCCTGTGCGTATTGACCATACCGATATTGCTGGCGATTGTGTAATCGAAGTGAAACCGCAGATTCTGCCCGCCTTATCAGTTCCATAGGTTTTGTCAAAGGATATGAGCCAAAAGATATATTCCATACGGAAGTCAGATGGTGTCAAAAGGCTGCTTAAATAGCCGCCCAAGACAACAGCCGGCTCACATAAAAACCGCTAAAAACCAAGAGACCGCCCACCAACAAGGAGATCGACACAATGGAAGATACCCAGAAGACAGAATTGTTTGAAAGCCTGCCCGTCCCCAAGGCCGTCATGAAGCTGGCGGTTCCCACCATCATCAGTTCTCTGGTAATGGTGATCTATAATCTTGCGGACACCTATTTTGTAGGGATGCTGAACGACCCTGTCCAGAACGCCGCCGTCACGCTGGCGGCTCCCGTACTCCTTGCCTTCAACGCAGTGAACAATCTCTTCGGCGTAGGCTCCTCCAGCATGATGAGCCGGGCTCTGGGAAGAAAAGACTATGACACCGTATACCGCAGTTCGGCATACGGCTTCTATTTCGCTCTGGCCAGCGGACTTCTGTTCTCTCTGCTCTGCACCCTGTTCCGCTCACCTCTGCTGGCCATGCTGGGCACGGATGCTGATACTGTGGCGGCAACCGGGGACTATATGCTCTGGACGGTGAGCTGCGGCGCAGCGCCCGCCATCCTGAACGTGGTCATGGCCTACATGGTCCGGGCGGAGGGCGCTTCCCTCCATGCCAGTCTGGGAACCATGAGCGGATGCCTCCTGAACATCGTCCTTGACCCCATCTTTATTCTTCCATGGGGACTGGACATGGGGGCCGCAGGGGCAGGTCTTGCCACCTTTTTGTCAAACTGCGCCGCCTGCCTCTATTTCTTCGTTTTGCTGTTCCTCAAAAGAGGACGCACCTATGTGTGCATCAGGCCCCGCATGCTGCGCTTTAAAAGGGATATCCTGCTGGGCATCTGCGGGGTGGGCATCCCGGCCTCCATCCAGAATCTGCTGAACGTGACGGGGATGACGGTGCTGAACAATTTCGCCTCCTCCTTCGGGGCCGACGCAGTGGCCGCCATGGGCATCGTGCAGAAGATCAACATGGTGCCCATGCAGATCGCTTTCGGATTCTCTCAGGGCATCATGCCCCTGATCAGCTACAACTATGCCAGCGGAAACGTGAAGCGCATGAAGCGGGCACTGCTGTTCACTGTCAGGATCTCCCTCGGCTTCCTCCTGACGGTTTCCCTTGGCTATTACCTATTTGCAGGCTCTCTGACCTCCCTGTTCATGAAGAATCAGGTCATCATAGACCACGGCACCAGACTTCTCCGGGGCCTGTGTCTGGGCCTGCCCTTCCTCTGCATGGACTTCATGGCAGTGGGCGTGTTTCAGGCCTGCGGGCTGGGAAAGAAGGCACTGCTGTTCGCCATACTCCGGAAGATCGTTCTGGAGATACCCGCTCTCTACCTGCTGAATTACCTCTTCCCCTTGTACGGTCTGGCCTATGCCCAGTTCGCTGCGGAGCTCATTCTGGCAGCGGCAGCCGTCATAGTCTTGATCCGGCTGTTCCGGGGGCTGGAGAAAAAGTACGAGATATCCCGGGATGCTTAGATATACTCACGACCGGAAACATTTGCCAACGTAAATATATCACAAGCGAGCGCACGCATAAATGAAACTCCCCGCAGCTTGCTGCGGGGAGTTAAACCTGATGCGCCGCAAGCTGCGGAGGATTTGACCCTCGCAGCCTGCGGCGCATTGCCTGTGGGAATATTTCTACACTCAGAGGCCCAGATCCACGGCCCCGCCTACATCTGCAGCGCCGGCCTCCATAGGGGCCATGTCCCCCACGGCTATGTCGATCTGGCCGCCCACGTCCGAAGACAAGCCCGTATCAAGGCCGCTCATGGAAAGCTCAGTCTGTTCGCCCTCTGACGGACCTCCGTAGTTCGCCCCCATCCCCATCTTGCTTTCTTCGATATCCTTCCGCTCCTTGGCCTTGCGGATCTTTTTCCGCAGCTCCTTCTCCCGGCGGATGGCCTCTTCTTTCGTCCTGCGCTTGGCCTCCTCTGCCAGCTTGCGCCTTCTCTCCAGCTGCTCCTCCTTCTGGAGCCCCTTCACCTTGGCCTTCACCTTGCCCAGGACCTTCTTCAGCTTGCTGACGGCGATCCTGATCTCCGAGGCCTTGGCTCCGCTGGCCTTCACGGCCCGTATCTTGAACATGAGTCTGGACTGCATGGCCTTCAGTGCCGGCACCTTCTCTATCTGCTCCAGAAGCGTCAGATCCATGGTGGCGTCATACAAGTTCCTCTTCCTCTTAGGGTCGAAGGCATCCTTGATGGCCTCCGCTCTGGCCTGAAGCTGGGCCACCAGCCCCTGCCCCCATATCTCCTCCTGCTTGGCCTTCTGCCGCCTCTCCAGCCAGTCCTGCACGCTCTGGGGCAGGACAGCCTGCTCCTGCAGGGGCTCCTGACCGGTGTCTCCCTTTACACGCTCCTGTCTGTGCCGCCCCTCCGGCTCCCTCTCTTTGTCCCGTCCGGCGCCGGGCCGCTCTCTTTCCTCCTGCCCGATGCTCTTTTCTTCCTCAGCCTCCAGACGCTTAAAAATCTCCTCGCCCTTTTCAGTGTGCGTATTGCGTCTGCTGCTGATGCGTCTCACATCGTTCCCATAGGAACGGGACACTCCGCTTACTCTATCCATAGATTTTTCCTCCCACATCCTTGTGGCGTTTTTTGATCTGCGGCCAGTGTTTTCCCTGACATTTTGTGCCGGCAGCTGCGCCGCAGCCAAGTACTTAACTTATGTATCGGCTTTTTAGTGAAAAAAAGAAAGGGTGCCGACGGCCATTGCACAAATAAGCAGGTTTTTTATGATATGTCCAGATAATTGGAAGTATAATCATGACAATCGGCATAATCGGCATATTCCTATCGCAATAGGCATATAATCGTGATAAAATAACGATATATATGATAATATCGATTCGAGAGGGGTTGCACAATGAGATACGAGGAAAGCTATACCGTTGAATTAAAGCAAGAAGTCAATGCTGATTTTAAAAAGGAGATTATTGCCTTTGCCAATTCGGACGGCGGCGAAATCTTTGTGGGTGTTGACCGTAACGGCGGTGCCGCAGGTGTGACAGACGCTGAAAAAGTCATGGAGCAGATCGGAAATATGATACGAGACGGAATCAAGCCGGACCTATCAGCCTATACCTCCATCAGCGCCCTCAATGAAAACGGCAGGACCGTTATCAGGGTAAATGTACTGAGAGGGACAAAACGCCCCTACCATCTGACCGATAAAGGCCTGAAGCCAAACGGCGTATTTATCCGCCACGGCGTTTCCTCTGTTCCGGCCACTGACGAAATGATCTGTGAAATGCTGCGTGAAAGCGACGGCGTGACCTTTGACAGATCACGGTGCATTAATCAGGAATTAACCTTTATATATGCGGATCAATACTTCGCAGCCGCCCATATTCCTTTTGGCGCAGACAACAAGAAAACCCTGAAGCTGCTCGATGCGGACGGGTACTACACGAATACGGCGCTGCTGCTTTCCGATCAGTGCGAGCACAGCATCAAATGTGCCGTTTATGAAGGAACGGGAAAGACGAAATTCAAGATGCGCAAGGAGTTTTCCGGTTCTGTCTTAAAGCAGATGGACGAAGCCTATGATTTTCTCAGCCTGAACAATAATCTCAACTCCACCATCGACGGACTGAAAAGAACCGACCATCCCGATTATCCGCCGTATGCTCTCCGTGAGGCGCTTTTGAATGCGATTGTTCATCGTGATTATGATTACTCCGGCAGCACGCTTATCAATATTTATGACGATAGAGTTGAGTTTATTTCGCTGGGCGGTCTGGTCAAGGGCCTGACCATGGAAGATGTCATGGGCGGCGTGTCACAGTCCAGAAATTCTGTGCTCGCCAATGTCTTTTACCGTCTGGAGCTGATCGAAAGCTACGGCACCGGCATTCAGCGTATTGTGGAAAGCTATTCGGAATATCCCGGCAAGCCTGCTTTGAGGCCTGCTCCTGCTTCCTTTGTAGTTGTTTTACCGAAAATCATCACAATGATCGGCAGCAATATGAGCGATACGGATAAGGTATACTCCATGATCACGCAGAGAGGCGAAGTCAGCCGCAGAGAGGTCGAAGCGGTCCTTGGCTGTTCAAAGTTTCCCGCTATCCGTGCCCTGAACGAACTGCTCGCACAGAACAAGATCGTCAGAATAGGTTCCGGTCCGGCTGTACGGTATCGGTTATCAAAGTAATCAATGCCGATTATGCCGAATCTATACTCACGGTCTGAAACATTTGGACGGCCACTGCAGCCGGTGCAGCTCTCCCGCAGCCTGCAGATGCGCAAAGCCGTTCTGCCGCAGGGCCTCGTACAGCACGATGGCCACGGCGTTGGACAGGTTCAGGGAGCGGATGGCAGGAAGCATGGGGATGCGGATGCAGCTCTCCTCATGCTCCACCAGTATCTCCTCCGGGATCCCGGCGCTCTCCTTCCCGAACATGATATAATCCTCCGGCCCGTAGGCCACCTCCGTATAGGCATATCTGCCCTTGGTGGTGGCCATCCAGATCCTCGCCCCCGGGTTCTGCATCTGAAACTCCTCAAAGTTCACATATCTGCGCACGTCCAGCTGGTGCCAGTAGTCCATCCCTGCCCGCCGGATGGACTTCTCGTCTATCCGGAACCCCAACGGCTCTATCAGGTGCAGGGGCGTGCCCGTGGCCACGCAGGTGCGCCCGATGTTTCCTGTATTCCCCGGTATCTCCGGCTGATGTAATATAATGTGCATGTTCTTTCCCGTCTCCCCTGCTTACCTGACTTTTTTCTATCTATCCCTATCTGCGGTGCTCCTGCAGCAGCACTTCCGCCCTGTTCTGGCCTACCTGCGGTGCTCCTGCAGCAGCACTTCTGCCCTGTTCTGGATGACCGCCGCCACTTCCTCCATGGACTTATAGCCTTTCTGGTAACTCTCCATCTCCTCTGTGATGATCCCGAGGATCTGCTGCTCCCTTGCGCTCCGAGGGGCGAAGTCCAGCGATCCCAGCAGCTCCAGTATCCCGTCCGCCTCCTCCTGACTCAGATTATAGCAGTCTTCCAGCTTGCCGTCTACGTACCTTCTCCATCTCACCCTCCTCCATGGTCCATCGGAGGATTCCCTTATTTTCCCGTTCTCATCCCGAAAGTATTCAACCTCCATTGCTTCCTCTGCCATCTTGTCCAGCAGGTCCCTGCGGCTCGAAAAGTACTCGGTAACCTCCCTCCTCCCCTCCTGATGTTCCCCCAGCAGGTACTCAAGAAACCTCCATGCCTCCTCCTTATAAGGGGAGCCCGCCACAATCGCCACGTTCTCCTGACCTACTCCATGGTGCAGCGCCCTGCCGTCCCGTGTCGGGAAGCCCTTCAGGACATAGGGTTCCCCCAGACTTTCTTCTATCCCCATCCACGAATACAGCCACCCCAGCCCTTTCACCGTCAACAGTGCATCCTCAGACATCTGCCCCCATGAAAGCGCTCCCGAGCCGTCTCCCCGTTCTGCCAGCCATTCCATGAGGCGGCAGAAATCTTCGTTCTCAAAGCTGCAGCGTCCTTCCTCCCAGTCTATGTAGGTCTCTATGATATAGTCCCCGCAGAAATCGTCCAATAGGTAGGAAAACGCCTGATAATTCAGCAGCCTCTGCTCTGGATGCTCTTCTGCGAACGCCATCACCTCTTCCATGTCCCAGCCGGAGTCCGCCCCGGCCTGACTCTCCCTTCCTACCACGGTTCTACAGTCAAACCTCGCCGGAATGCATACCAGTCTTCCGCCGATAGTGTAGCCCTCCAGCACGTTCTCCAGAAACATCCCTCTGTCAAGCACTGTACTGGTCTCCAGATAGGTTGCCAGATCCTCCAGTGCCTCGATCTCTGCATACTTTACTATGTCCATGTTCTGTAGATCCATGAGATCCGGCGGACCGGAGGAGACTATGGAGGCGTCCAGCCTCATCTCATCCTCCGACCCGTTATAGATCTCTATGGTGATGTGGATGTCGTTGCTCATGCGGTTGAACTCCGCCACCGCCCTCTCCATATCGCCGTCCATGCCAAAAATGCAGGCCAGCACAAGCTCAACCTTCTCCGGCACCTCCTCCGCCGGCCTTCTGGTCAGGGCATACAGCTGGGGTTCATGGGCCTGAACGTCGTACACGAACATCCCCTCGTCAGAAAAGGGGGCGATCTCGCTGACGTGGACGGGCAGATTGCTGTCGCTCCAGCGCAGCAGCTCCCGCCATGTCCCCTCCGCCCTCTCGTACCGGCGCAGGATGCCGTCTCCCCCGCTGTACAGCAGCCCCCAAGGGGAGCAGAAGAGCTCACCGTTCAGTGCCCTATCCTCCCAGCCCTTCCCTTCCAGCAGCTTCAGGCTGTAGATGTTATTCTCCTCCATGACCTCGTAGAGCGCCAGCTGTCCGCCCTGCCGACTGCTGTCAGCGCAATAGTACACTTTTCCCTCGGGGCCTTCCAGAAGCCGTTCCTCCGCATAGAGAGCGTCTGGAGCATATCCCTCCATGGAGATCCTTGCCGTCTCCGCCCCTTCCTCATCTATCACATAGAGGATGTCTCCCGCCAGCAGGAACGCATGTCCTTTTCCGTCCAGTGCCACACACTCAGAAAAGCTGCTTCCAGAAAAGGCAAAGGAGCCATCCACGGGAAAGCTGTAGACCGTCCTGCCGTCCCCGTTCTGCCGGATCAGGGTCTTTCTCGTCACCTTGTAGCTGCC
>CANOFQ010000079.1 GCA_947565325.1 uncultured bacterium | reverse complement strand
TGGTCGGGGAGACACTGGAGTTTGCGAAGCTGAAGGACACAAGCGGAAATCCGGTGCGGGTGAGGATAACGGGAGTCTTCGGGGAGGCGGGGGAGAATGATTTCTACTGGCAGAAGAAGCCGGAGGAGATGGTTCTGGACTGTCTGGTGGCCGAGGAGGCCTTCCGGGAATATTTCACCGGGGAGAGGGCAAAAGACTATACTATCACGGTCAACTACTATTCCTTGTTCGAGTATGAGGACCTGAAGGCGGAGCAGGCGGGGGAGCTGACCCGGGTCACGGACTGGCTGACGGGGGAGAGTCCCTACCGCAACGTGCTGTCCCATCCCGCCTATCGGGACATACTGGAGGTCTACGAGGGGAAGCGGGCCCGGATTCAGGCCACGCTGTTCCTGCTCCAGATCCCGGTTCTGGTCCTGCTGGGGGCCTTTCTGTTCATGATTTCCGGGCAGATGTACGACATGGAGCGAAATGACATCTCTGTCATGAAGAGCCGGGGCGGCTCCGGCGGACAGATTTTCAGGCTCTATTTTTATCAGAGCTGCTTTCTGACCCTTCTGGGCACGGCGGCAGGGATTCCGCTGGGGGCGGTGTTCGCAGGGGCGCTGGGCTCGGCAAGGAGCTTTCTGGAGTTCGACCTTGACAGCATGGCGTGGCCGGGGCGGGAGGCGCTCTGTACCCGGGAGACGCTGCTGTACGGGGCGGCGGCCATGGCGGCCTGCGTCCTGATCATGACCCTGCCTGCAGTAAAGCACAGCAGAACCACCATCGTGAGCCTGAAGCACCAGAAGGCGGTGAAGAGGCGGTCTTGGTGGGAGCTCTGCTTTCTGGACGGGATCTGTCTGGCCATTGCCCTCTATGGGTATTATACATGGACCAGAAACGGAGGCTCCGTGGCGGAGAGCGTGCTGAAGGGAGAGACCATGGAGCCGCTGCAGTACATGGGTTCTTCTCTGTTCATTCTGGGGACGGGGCTTTTCGCCCTGCGGCTCCAGCCGCTGCTGCTGGGGGCGGTGTACGCCGCAGGGCGGCGGTTCTGGCGGCCCGCCAGCTATATTTCCTTCATGGAGAACAACAAGAACGGAAGGAAGCAGCAGTTCATCATGGTGTTCCTGATCATGGCCATCTCTCTGGGCATGTTTCACGCCACCGCCGCCCGGACCATTCTGCAGAACGCTCTGGAGAACAGGGCCTATCTGGACGGTGCGGACTATATCGTCCGGGAGGTCTGGGAGGACAATGCTTCTTTTCAGGGCGGCGAGGGAGGAGAGCAGGAGTTTCGGTATTATGAGCCCGATTATGACAAATATGCCAGACTGGAGGGTGTCAGCTCCTACACAAAGGTGGTGAATGACGATCAGGCCTATGTGGAGCTGGGCGGCAACCGCAGACAGAGCATCCGGCTGCTGGGCATCCATACCAGACAATTCGGGGAGAGTACCCAGATGCAGGCGGGCCTGACGGAGAGGCCCTATTACGAGTATCTCAACGAGCTGGCCCTGCAGCCCGGTGGCGTGCTGGCGTCGGCAGACTTCCGGGACGTGCTGGGGTATCGTGTGGGAGACGTGATCACCTACTGTGACGGGAGGAAGAACAAGGCCAAGGGGAAGATCGTGGATTTCTTTGCCTATTGGCCGGGCTATGTGCCCTCTGTGCTGGAGCTGAATCCTGACGGCAGTGTCAGCGAGACCGCCTGCTCCATGGTGGTGGCTCCCATAGGCACCCTTTCCTCCCGCTGGGGGACGGTGCCCTACGAGGTGTGGATGAAGGCGGAGGAGGCAGGGGACAATGAGGCCTTCTACCGGTGGACAGAGGAGGAAGGGGTGCGGCTGGTCCGCTATGTGGACCGGGCGGCGGATCTGGAGGCGGTGATAGAGGATCCTCTGCTGCAGGGCACCAACGGTATCCTTACCATGGGCTTTCTGGTGGTGATTCTGCTCTGTGGGGTGGGCTACCTGATCTACTGGATCCTGTCCATCCGCTCAAGGGAAATGCTCTTCGGCATCCTGCGGGCCAGCGGCATGCACAGGGGGGAGATCTTCCATATACTATTGAACGAGCAGATTTTCTGCGGGGGCTATTCCGTGGCGGCGGGGATCCTGATCGGGAAGCTGACCTGCCATATGTTCGTGCCCATTCTGCAGAACGCCTACACTGCGTCTGATCAGGTGCTGCCCCTGCGGCTGATCACGGATAGACAGGACATGGTCAGGCTCTACGGAGTGGTGGGGGCGGTGCTTTTGCTGTGCCTGCTTTCGCTGGTCTGGCTGGTGCGGAAGCTGAACGTGGCCAAGGCCTTGAAGATGGGGGAGGAATAGGATGAATCCGGCGATAGAGATATGTCATGTGGGAAAATGCTTTTCCGTGGCGGGGGGAGAGTTCTGGGCCCTGAAGGATATCCACGCCGTCATACCGGAGGGGATTCTGGCCATACTGAAGGGAAGGTCCGGCTCCGGCAAGACCACGCTGCTGAACATTATCGGCGCACTGGACGCCCCCACCCGGGGCAGCGTGCGGATAGGAGGGCAGGAGATCGCAGGCCTGACGGAGAGACAGAGGGACAATCTGCGGCGGAGACAGATGGGCTTCGTCTTTCAGGCGGTGTCCCTGATCCCCTCCCTGAACGCATGGCAGAACGTGGAATTCTCCCTGCGCATGGCGGGGATCCGGGAAAAGCGCAGGCGGCGGGCGGAGGAATGTCTGAGGCTGGTAGGGCTGGGGAACCGCATGACCCACATGCCGGCCCAGCTGTCGGGCGGGGAGCAGCAGCGGGTGGCCATTGCCCGGGCCATGGCCCATAGGCCCCGGATTCTTCTGGCGGACGAGCCCACTGCGGAGCTGGACAGCGCCATGGCGGCGGAGGTCACCAGACTGTTCGCGGAGCTGGCGGAGCGGGAGGGGGTCACGGTGGTGATGACCACCCACGACGTGGGCCTGATGGACGCAGGCAGCATGGTGATCGAGCTGGAAAACGGGGAGCAGAAACGGCAGGAGGCGGGGAAAGAGGTAATGGGGAACGAAGCGGACAAGGAACGGGAATCATAGGAACCGGGGATAACGGGAAACACGAAACGTCAGGAAATAGGGAAAGCGGCAGCGGGGAACGAAGCGGACGGAAAACGAGAATCATAGGAAATAGGAATAACGGGAAACACGAGACGGCGGGAAACAGGGAAAAGAAAATGGGGAACAAAGCGGATAGGGAACAAGGATAACGGGAAACACGAGACGGCGGGAAACAAGGATAACGGAAAGCAAGGAGCAGAGCAGATGGCGGATGCGATGATTCAGGCGGAGGGTCTGGTGAAGATCTATAAGACCAAGGAGACGGAGGTGCTGGCCCTGCAGGGTCTGGACCTGAGAGTGGAGGAGGGGGAGCTGACCGCCCTGATCGGAAACAGCGGCAGCGGCAAGTCTACCTTCCTCAACATGATCGGCGGGCTGGACAAGCCCAGCGCCGGCTCTCTTCTGGTGTCCGGCAGGAACCTCTTCACCCTTTCGGAGCGGGAGCTGGTGACCTACAAGCGGGACACGGTGGGGTTCGTGTGGCAGAACAATGCCAGAAACCTGCTGCCCTATCTGTCGGTGCTGGACAATATCATGCTGCCCATGGGCTTCTCGGGGGGAAGAAAGAAAAGAGAGAGGGCGCTGGAGCTGCTGGAGAGGGTGGGGCTCTCCTCCAAGAGACGCAGCCTGATGAACACGCTGTCGGGCGGTGAGCAGCAGCGGGTGGCCATCGCCATCGCTCTGGCCAACAAGCCGAAGCTCCTCCTTGCGGACGAGCCCACCGGAAGCGTGGACGCCAGGACGGCGGATTCCATTTTCCGCATTTTCACGGAGCTGAACCAAGAGGGCCAGACCATCCTGATCGTGACCCACGACGTGGCCCTTTCCAAGAAGGTGCGGCGGGTGGTGGCCATACGGGACGGCAAGATCAGCAGCGAGCGCATCCTGCGGGAGCGGTATGCGGACAGGCTTAAGGAGAGCGACGTCAGCTGGCGGCTGGAGGACACCCAGGAGGAATATGCGGTTCTGGACAAGGCAGGCCGGGTGCAGATACCGGAGGAGATGCTGCGGGAGCTTCACCTTGCGGACGGCAGGGTGAAGCTGGACATGGAGGAGGGCAGGGTGATCATCAGCCCTCCCTGACATATTTGTCCGCCGGAACGCCGTTTCTCTTTTTGGATCTGTACTCGCTGGGAGTGCAGTGCTTGACCTGCCGGAACAGCCGGTTGAAGGTGGAGATGCTGGAATAGCCTGACCGCATGGACACCTCGATGATGGACAGGGAGGGATTGGACAGCAGCTCCTCGGCGGCCTTCAGCCGTCTGTAGTTGAGGTAATCGTTGAAGGTCAGGTTGGTGTACTGCTTGAAGAGTCTGGAAAAATGGAACTTGCTGAAGCCCATGCGGGAGGCCATGCTTTCCAGATTCAGCTCCTCGGCGTAATGTAGATTGATGTAATCCAGAAGGTCGTTGAATTTTTTCACGTATTCCTTCTGTCTGGACTGGCGCACGTTGGGGAACAGCTCCTCGTCCTCGATGTGGTTGTTGATGAACTTCACGAAGAAGCTCAGCAGCAGAGAGTAGACAGTCAGCTCGGCGTACTCGTTCTTGCTGAAGTATTCGTCAACAATATCCAGAAGGATGCGGTACACATCGTCGTAGATCTTGGGATAGGCCTCCCTGGTTATGTAGAGGGGCTGTACCAGCAGCGCCTGAATGCTGGTGCCGCCCTTCAGCTTCGTGATCAGGGAGATGTCGAAGAGCAGGATGAAGCGCCTGCCGCTGTCCGGCGCTATGAGCTTGTGCATCTCTCCCGGGGGAATGAGCAGGAATTCCCCCGGGTTGATGTGGTAGGAGCTCCCATTGATCTCGATGTCGTAATAGTTTTCCATGGGCATGATGATCTCCAGAGCGGAATGCCAGTGGGTGTCGTAGTCGTCGGTCTGCTCGTTGCACCAGATCCGTATGGTGGAATTATTGTGGAACTGCACGATTTCGTGGGCGTCGGTGACGGTGCGGCCGGACCAGTCGCTGTTAGCACCGTAATAGTCAATGGATTTTCTGTCGGTTTTCGTGTTTCCCATTTTACCTGATTCTCCTATATTGTCAAATTGTACAAATTTTCCAGACAAGACCCTGTTGCATCTGTATCAATTAGCTACTTTTTTGAGAATATTATAACATTGCGGAAGGTAAAAGTAAATATTTACAAGAGGGGCAGAGCATTTTCGGAATAAGCGAGCAATATTTGGGCAGAAGATAGCAAAAATTGGGCAGATTCTACAGAAGGGCAATGGTATAATAAAAGTAATCATTGGAATAGTTTCCGATTTTGGGAGGTGCTTATGAGGGACTCTGTGAAGAAATGGATCTTGTTGGGAGGGCTGGCTGCGGCAGTGGTCATCTTTTTCGTTGTAAAGAGTCTGAGCGGCGTGGAGGACTTCCATGACAAATATGAGGGCTATGATCTGTCGGAGGACGTGGAGGGCGCAGTGAGGGAGGGCACCTACACCCGGTATATGGACGCCCACGAGAATGCGGCCCATCCCGGCCGGAGCGTGGAGATTGTTCCGGCGGACTACGTGTCCGGGGAGGACGTGGAGATCTACGACAGCTATGAGGGAGTGAAGGACGCTCTGTACACGGGAGACCGCTCCACGGTGACGTGGGAGGTGGAGGTGCCCGAGGCGGGGCTGTACAATATTTATCTGGAATACAGGACGGTGGAGTCCCGGGGCGTGGCCATAGAGAGGGCCCTCTACATAAACGGGGAGCTGCCCTTCGAGGATGCGGGCAACATGACCTTCGCCCGGCTCTGGAAGGACGGCACCGCTGTCCGGGAGGACAACCGGGGGAACCAGATCCGCCCTGCCCAGGTGGAGGAGTACGACTGGCAGGCCGGGTATTTCCGGGACGACATGGGATATATCGTGAAGCCCTACGAGTTTTATCTGGAAAAGGGCAGGAACACCCTGACTCTGGAGGCGGTGAACGAGCCCATGGTCATCGGCAGGCTCACCCTGGCCGCCGTGGAGGAGGACCTGAGCTACGAGGCATATCTGGCGGCCCAGACGGGCGGGGAGGCCTCGGAGGCGGGCCGCAGCTACCTGCGGGTGGTGCAGGGGGAGGAGTCGGTGCTTCGGTCGGAATCCTCGCTGTACGCAAAGTATGACAGGGCTTCGCCAAACACCCAGCCCTACAGCGTCACCAAGACGGTCCTGAACTATGTGGGGGGCGATGCCTGGAGCAGTGCCGGACAGTGGATCCAGTGGGACGTGGAGGTTCCGGAGGACGGCTTCTACAACATCACCGTCAAGGGCCGCCAGAACTATTCCCGGGGCAGCATGTCCAGCAGATGCCTGTACATAGACGGCAAGGTGCCCTTTGAGGAGATGGAGGAGATCTCCTTTGAATACGACAACGACTGGAACTGCATGACTCTCTCCGACGAGGAGGGCAATCCCTATAAATTCTACCTGACGAAGGGGGAGCACACCCTGCGGCTGGAGGTGACGCTGGGGAGGCTGGGAGCCATTCTGGAGCGGCTGGAGGATTCCACCTATAGACTGAACCAGATGTACCGGAGAATTCTGGTCTACACCGGTGCTTCTCCGGACAAATACAGGGATTACTACATCCAGAACATGTACCCCGAGATCATCGAGGCCATGGATCTGGAGGCGAAGCGCCTTTACAAGGTCGTGGACGACATGGTGGCCCTGACGGGGCAGAAGGCGGAGCACATCGCCGCCGCCCAGACGCTGGCCCAGCAGCTGGAGCGGTTCACGGAGCGGCCGGACAAGATTTCCGTGGAGTTCACCACCTTCAAGGACAATATCACGGCTCTGGGCACGGCCACCCTGAACCTGAGCATCTCCAAGCTGGACATCGATTATCTGGTTGTCAGCGGCACGGACGCCCGGCCGGAGAAGGATAAATCGGGAGTCTTCGCAAAAATATGGCATGAGATCAAGTCCTTCGCTGCCTCTTATGTAGTGGATTATGACGCAGTGGGAGACGTGTACGACGATAAGGATGAGGTGGTGAAGGTCTGGGTCATGACGGGCCGGGATCAGGGCACCATCTTAAAGGCCATGGTGGACGACACCTTCACTCCCCAGACCGGGGTGAAGGTGAACGTGGAGATCGTCAGCCCCAATGCCCTTCTGAACGCAGTGGTGGCGGGCAAGGGCCCCAACGTGGTGCTGTCCGTGGGAGCGGATCAGCCCGTGAACTACGCCCTGCGCAACGCTGCGGAGGATCTGACCCAGTTTTCCGATTATCAGGAGGTGCTGGAGGCCTACACGCCCAGCTCCTACACCCAGTATCGTCTGGGGGAGGGACTGTATGCGCTGCCGGAGACCCAGACCTTCAACGTGATGTTCTACCGGAAGGATGTTCTGGAGGAGCTGGAGCTGGAGATCCCCCAGACATGGCAGGAGCTCATCGAGATGCTGCCAACCATTCAGGGCAACAACATGTCCGTGGGAATCCCCATTCCCACCGCCAGCGGCAATGCACCGGATCTGTCCATGTACTTCACATTGCTGTCTCAGTACGGCGGCCAGCTGTACAACGAGGAGGGCACGGCCACCACGGTGGACGAGGAGGCGGCGGTGGCGGCCTTTGCGGACTATACCAAATATTTCACCGATTACGGAATCCCCACTGTCTATGACTTCGTCAGCCGGTTCCGTTCCGGGGAGATGCCCATCGGCATCATCACCTATACCACCTACAACACGCTGGTGGTGTCGGCTCCGGAGATCCGGGGACTCTGGGACTTCACTCTGATCCCGGGCGTGGAGAAGACGGACGGCAGCGGGAATACCTACATAGACAGATCGGACTTCATCAGCGGCACCGCCACCATGATGATCCGCACGGAGGACGAGGCGGTGCGGGGCGACGCATGGGAGTTCATGAAATGGTGGGCCTCCGGGGACGCTCAGGTCCGGTTCGGCAGGGAGATGGAGGCGTTGCTGGGCTCCTCCGCCAGATACGCCACGGCCAACAGGGACGCCTTCGTCCGGCTGGCATGGAGCGCAAGAGACATAGAGATCTTAGAGGAGCAGCTGGACCAGACGGTGGGCATCCGGGAGGTTCCCGGCGGCTACTACACGGGCAGGCATCTGTCCAACGCCGTGAGGAGGGTCATCACCGACAAGTCGGATCCCAGAGAGACCATTCTGGACTACTCCATCACCATTGACAGCGAGATCACCAAGAAACGGGCCGAGTTCGGCCTGAAGACCCAGTAGGGCAGGGGGGCGGAAACGGTGAAAGAATATATCAGAAAATATTTCATACTGCGCAGGCATAATTTCAAGGTGGCCGTGAAGAAGGCCAAGAGGAGCAAGATGTGCTATGCCTTTCTGGCACCCTACGCCATCCTCTTCACGCTGTTCTACATACTGCCGGTGGTCACCTCCATCTTTTTCAGCTTTACCTACTACAACATTCTGGAGAGCCCCCGGTTCATCGGGCTGCAGAACTACGTGAACCTGCTCCTGCAGGACGACATCTTCCTCATTGGCGTGAAGAATACCTTCCTCATCGCCGTGATCACGGGGCCGCTGGGCTATATGATGTCCTTCCTGTTCGCATGGCTCATCAACGAGCTGCCCAGATGGATCCGCACCATTGCCGTGGTTATCTTCTATGCGCCCTCCATCGCCGGCAACCTGTTCATGATCTTTTCCATCTTCTTCCGGGGGGACGCTTACGGCTATATCAATGCGCTGCTGATGGATCTGGGCATCATCGACGCACCCATCCTGTGGCTGATCAATCCGCAGTACATGCTGCCCATCTGTATGGTGGTCATCCTCTGGATGAGTCTGGGGACCGGATTCCTCTCCTTCGTGGCGGGCCTTCAGGGCGTGGACCGGGCCCAGTACGAGGCGGGCTATATGGACGGCGTGAGGAACCGCTGGCAGGAGCTGTGGTACATCACCCTCCCCAACATGAAGCCCATGCTCATGTTCGGTGCGGTCATGACCATCACCCAGTCCTTCGGCGTCTGCGACGTGACCATGAATCTCTGCGGATACCCCAGCACGGACTATGCGGCCAGAACGGTGGTCACCCATCTGTTCGACTACGGCTTTTCCCGGTTCGAGATGGGATACGCCTCGGCCATTGCCACCATGCTGTTCCTTGTGATGATATTGTGCAACAAAGCGATACAGAGTCTGTTGAGGAGAGTAGGGACCTGATATGAGTAGAGAGAAGAGAGAGACGTCAACAAAACAGCATATCATGCTGAAGATCAAGAGAAGGCAGCCCAACCGGTCAAGGGCGGTGGATTTTCTCATCTACCTGTTCCTGTTTCTGATGGCGGCCATGATGGCGTTCCCGCTGGTGTTCGCCATCAGCAGCGCCCTGAAGCCCCTTGACGAGCTGTTCCGGTTTCCGCCCAAGCTGTTCGCCCAGAATCCTACCATGGACAATTTTCAGGATCTGTTCGTCACCATGGGAAAGTCGTGGGTGCCCTTTTCCAGATATATCCTGAACACGGTCTTCATCACCGTGGCCGGGACAGTGGGGCATCTGATCATCGCATCCATGGGGGCCTTCGTACTTTCCAAGTATGATTTCCCGGGCGGCAAGACGTTCTTCCGGATCGTGGTGGTGGCCCTGATGTTCAGCGGCTACGTGACCGCCATCCCCAACTACCTGATCCTGAACTCGCTGGGATGGATCGACACCTATATGGCAATCATCATTCCGGCCTTTGCGGCGCCCATGGGGCTGTTCCTCATGAAGCAGTTCATGGAGGGTCTGCCCATGTCGCTGATCGAGGCCGCCAAGATAGACGGGGCAAACGAGTGGAGGGTGTTCACCCGCATCGTGATGCCCAACGTGAAGCCGGCCTGGCTGACCCTGACCATTCTGTCCGTCCAGAGCCTCTGGAACAACGGGGCCACCACCTTCATCTACTCGGAGGAGAAGAAGACGCTGGTGTTCGCCCTGCAGCAGATCCAGAGCGGCGGTATCGCAAGAACCGGTCAGGCGGCGGCAGTGGCCGTGATCATGATGGTGGTTCCGGTGGCCACCTTCATTCTGTCGGAGAGTCAGGTGCTGGAGACCATGGCCAGCTCGGGACTGAAGGATTGATAAGGGACGAGGTGGGGTATGAGAAAAGGGAGAAAGAGAATCGGCCTGCTGCTGGCAGGCATGGTCCTGACGATAAGCCTGCCCATGACCGCACATGCGGAGGAGGGCTATACCTACAATTACGACTGGTGGTGGGATGTGCAGTATTCCCCGGACGCCTACGGCGTGGCAGGAGTGTTCTCCGCCAAGGAGCTGGGGCTGGACGTGAAGCTGTCTGCACCGGAGGGACTGTTCGTATATGACAAATATGTATATATCTGCGACACGGGCAACAACCGGATTCTGGAGCTGGAGCGGGACGCCGTGGACAGCCTGAAGGTGAAGCGGATCATCGACAGCTTCAGGGGCGGCAGCGGCAGCCAGACCCTCAGTGCGCCCACTGACGTGGCGGTGACGGAGGACGGCTATCTCTACATCAGCGACAAGAACAACGAGAGGATCCTGAAGCTGGACATGGAGCTGAACTATGTGATGGAGTTCGGCAAGCCCAGCGACGCCACCTTCGACCAGTCCATGACCTTCAATCCCAAGAAGATCGCCGTGGACAGTGCAGGCAGGGTCTACTGCATCGCCGCCAACGTGAACAAGGGACTGATCAAGTTCGAGGAGGACGGAGAGTACTCCGGGTTCACGGGGGCCTCCGAGGTCATCTTCGACTGGACGGACTATGTATGGAAGAAGCTGGCCACCAAGGCCCAGAGGGAGCAGATGGAGTCCTTCGTCCCCACGGAGTACGACAATCTGTACATGGATCAGGACGGCTTCATCTATGTGTGTACCTCCAACGTGTCCGTGGGCGATCTGAATTCCGGGGATGCCAAACCTGTCAGGCGGCTGAACATGATGGGCAGCAACATTCTGGTGCAGAACGGAAATTTCGACGTGGTGGGGGATCTGTACTTCGAGAACAGCGGCGGCGGATTTCAGGGACCGTCCCTGTTCACGGACGTGACGGCCATGGAAAACGACATCTACGTGGTACTGGACAAGGTGAGGGGAAGGCTCTTCTCCTATGACGATCAGGGGCGCCTGCTCTACGCCTTCGGCGGCATCGGCAACATGGACGGGTACTTCCGCAGGCCCGTGGCGCTGGACCACATGGGACGGGATCTGCTGGTGCTGGATTCTCTGGATGCCAGCGTGACGGTGTTCACCCCCACTCTGTACGGGGACCAGATCTTCAACGCCATCGATCTGTTCCAGCAGGGAAAGTACGATGAATCCGGGGAGATCTGGAGGGATGTGCTCTCCATGAACGGCAACTATGA
>CANOFQ010000078.1 GCA_947565325.1 uncultured bacterium | reverse complement strand
TTAGGCAGCATTCAGCGTTATGCAGTATAAAACAGCAAAACATCCTATAAAGCAAATCAGGCTTATTCCTCCACCCTCTCGCCATGGTCGTACTTCTCATTCACTATGGTTCCGTCCGCATTAGTCAGGACGCCTTCACCATGCCTCTTGCCGTCTACAAATTCACCCACATAAGTGCTGCCGTCGGTATAGGTTACGGTACACGGTCCGTTCATCAGACTGTCTGCCCACTGGCCTGTGTAGACTGTGCCATCAGCCGCAGTGTAGATACCTTGTCCGTTCCGCTTGTTGTCCTTCCATTCGCCCTCGTAGACAGTTCCCGTGTCCCATGTATATGTACCATGCCCTTCTCTTTTGCCGTCCACAAATTCACCGACGTATAAGTGATCGTAATCATCGCCTACCATACGATTCGTACCCTGGCCGTTAAACTTATCATTCGCCCACTCGCCCTCATAATAACCGCCGTCAGGCCATGTCAAACGGCCATTGCCGCTTCGGAGGCCGTCCTTCCACTCACCCTCGTAGACCTTGCCGTCGGCATACTCCATGGTGCCATAGCCGTTAGGCTTGCCGTCGGATAGGCCTCCCTTGTAGCTGCCGTTCTCCAGAGCCAGATCCTCGACAAAGCTGCCATGATCCCAGGTACCACTCAATACTGTTCCGTCCGCTTTTGTCAGGGTTCCTTCGCCGTGCCTCTTGCCGTCTGACCATTCACCCTCGTAGGTGCTGCCGTCGGTGTAGGTTGCGGTAGCTTTTCCGTTCAGCATACCATCCCCCCACTGGCCCGCAAAGACTGCTCCGGAAGCATTTGTGTGGGTTCCCTGACCGTCCCGCTTGCCGTTCTTCCATTCGCCCTCGTAGACTGCGCCATCCGCATATGTTATGGTACCCTGACCATTCCGCTCGCCGTCTGACCATTCACCCTCATAGACAGCTCCGTCTTTCCATGTATAAATACCGTGCCCTTCTCTCTTATCGTCTACAAATTCGCCCACATAAAAATCCACATCTTTGCTGCCATTATAGTATTCCGTGCCCTGCCCGTTATACTTATCATTCGCCCATTCGCCGTCGTAATATCCGCCGCTGGAATACGTCAGACAGCCATTGCCGCTTCGAAGGCCGTCCTTCCACTGGCCCTCGTAAATCTTGCCGTCAGCATACTCCATGGTGCCATTGCCGTTGGGCTTACCGTCGGATACGCCGCCTATGTAGGTGCCGTCCTCCAGAGTCAGAGTCTCCACCTTGTAGCCGTGATCCCACTCCTCCTTCACCGTTGTCCCGTCTGCATTTGTCGCAACACCCTCGCCATGCCTCTGGCCATCCACGAATTCACCTTCATAGACACTGCCGTCGGGGTAGGTTATTTTGCCGTGACCGTTCATTTTGGCGTTCTTCCATTCACCCTCCCAGATTTGTCCGCTGGAAAAAGTGCAGATACCGTATCCGTTTATCCAGTCGTCTGCGAATTCACCCTCATAAACGTTTTCTTCTCCGTCTTTCCCCCATTTCATGACGGCCTTGCCTGAACGCTCATCATTTTTGAACTCGCCCTCATAGACGTAGCTGTTTCCACTCTCCGTAGTCCATGTCATGGTACCTCTGCCCGAGCGCTCATTCTCCTTGAAGTCGCCCTCGTAGACGCTGCCGTCGGAGTAGGTGTATTTGCCATGACCGCTGCGCATGCCGTCGGCCCACTGGCCCTCATAGTGATTTCCACTGTCCCATGTGATCGTGCCTTGTCCTTCTGCGACTCCATCCACCCATTCGCCCTCATAGGTGCCGGCGACATCCTGCAGGACGAAGGTGCCGGTTCCACTGGGCCATTCATTTTTCCTGTCCCACTGGCCGGTATATAGACCGGTATACGCATCCGCTTTTCCGTCCGTCATGACGTAAAGCTGGTCAGTGACGCTTTTAGGGCCGCTCAGTACAATGACCAGCACCGTGATCAGCACCGCCACCCCTGCCACTGCGGCGGCAATGCCCCCTATGAGCTTCACATTCAGCGGCTTTTTCGTTTTCTGACCGCTGTCTCCAAAGGAAAAATCGGCTTTCCGCCCCGGCTCCGCCGACTCTATGGGTGCGGACTTCGGTTCCGGTTCCGGCGGCTGCACGGGGGCAGCCGCCGGCTGCGTCTCCTGCATGGGGGCAGGCTGCGCCTGCGCAGATCCCGGCCCGCCTGTCTGTACGGGGACAGATTCCTGTTCCACCGCCGGCAAAGGTGCGGTCTCCGATTCTGCCGCCTGCATGGACGCAGCTTCCGACAAGGACTGCTGCTGCGGTTTCTCGGCCGGTTCAACGACCAGAGACTTGTCGAACACGTCCTTGCTCAGAGACTTGATGGTCCGCCGCACCGCCCCCAGATCATTGATGGTCTTGCGGTTGATGGAAGCGTCCCGGAAGAAATTTATGAAGGCATCCGAAATATCGTACTTGGACAAGGCATCCTGCTCCAGCAAGGTAGAGAGGCTGGTATAGGCCGATTTCATAGCCCGCATAATGTCATTAGAGGTGTTGTTTGTGTTGGTGGATATATTGGCGCCCTGATTGAGAATCTCGTTTTTCGCCCCCCGCTCCACCACGGGCAGATCGGTAGTATCGCCCAGATGCAGCTGATCCTCCAGTGACACAAAAATGATCTGTTTCTTATTGTTGACAGCGGTAAGCAGTTCCAGAAAACAAGCGTAGCTCTCGATGTAGCTCTGACTGACGAACGCCATGATCACATCCGCTCCCCTTGCGTTGCGCAGCATGGGCACGATCCACTTATCGTTCACCTTATCAAATGCCTTGTCGGCATATACCCTCAGGCCGTACTGTCTCTGCATGGGCACCACCGCCGATTTGAACACCGTCTCCCAGTTGTCGCTGGCGTAGCTGATGAATACGTAGGGCTTACGCTGGGAACATTCGGTAATGATCAGATTTTGCTCCAGATACTCTGACCGCTCCTTCTTCTGTGCTTCATTCAACGCCATAATTTCCGATTCCTCTCTGAATGGTTTTTTTGCCGAAGCATCTGCTTCTATGTCTTATTTCCAGCGGCCTCGGCATCTTCTCCTTTTCTTTTTGAACCCTCCCTGCGGCAGACCGTCACACCTGTGCTATGACCTCCACCTCGCAGAGCACATTCTTGGGCAGTGTCTTTACCGCCACACAGCTTCTGGCAGGCTTTTCTGTAAAATACCTCGCATATATTTCATTAAAGGCTCCGAAATCACCCATATCGGCCAAAAAGCAAGTCGTCTTCACAACCCTTGTATAGTCGGTTCCCGCCTCTGCAAGCAGTGCGCCTATATTTTTCATCACCAGCTCTGCCTGCGCCGCAATGTCTTCCCCCTCTATGTTGCCCGTGGCCGGATTGATGGGGATCTGTCCGGAGGCGAACAGCATCCCGTTCGAAATGATACCCTGAGAATAAGGCCCGATGGCCGCCGGTGCCTTGTCTGTCGAAATTTTGCGCATAGCTCATTCTCCCTTCTGAAACTTCAGAAACATACTTCTTTTTGCTGTTCTTAATATTGTTCTTATTATATTACTCTTTTTGAATCGTCTTTCCTGAAACTCTGTTTCCGCATTCCTTCAGCCCTATTGTGAAGCATTCGATTTGCCCGTGTCCACCTCCGGCTCATCAAATTCCGCCGTCACATAAAAGCCTCTGGCATTTTCCACCACCGAAGCCACCACTCCCTCCCGGCTCTTCAGACGATACCGAAAAGGGATATTCGCAGACATAGCCAGTGATGGGTCTATCGTATAATAGTAGTTGCTGGGCAGCAGGCCCTCCGTCACGGTAATTTTCTGTCCCGTCTCCAGAAGTCCCTGCCGTTCCATCTTAAATTCCATTCTTCTCAAGAAAAACAGCTTCCTTTCTAACCAAGTGATGCAGACCTGGCCCTTCGGCTAGGGTCTAACCCACAGCCAAAACATCCTCCACGGTATTTCCCGGAAAGCCTCGGGCAGGCCGGAAACAGCTTCCCGCCTGCCACTCTGCATCCGTTATTCCGCCGTCTGTGCACCGGCACTCTCCTCTGCAGGCTTATCCGCCTCCACGGGAGCCGCCGCCTCGCTCTCTGCGGGAGCCGTAGGAGCAGCAGCCTCTGCGGAAGCTGCGGTCTCCGCCTTCACCTCCTGCGCCTGTGCCGTCTCCTCTGCGGCAGTTGCCTTGACGATGATCTCTGCACCGCAGTGCTCGCAGAATCTGTTGCTTCTGGAAACCTCCCTGCCGCAGCCGCTGCACACCACCACATTCCGAAGCTCCATGATCTTCTCGTTCTTGCCCTCGATCTCTGCCCTGAGGGACTTCACCTTCTCCGCCCAGTCGGCAATATACGGGTTCTCGTACAGGAATCCATTGTCCAGAACATATGCGCCCGCCTGTATCTGAATGTTCTTGATCTCCTGATTCAGCGAGCTGATCTCCATATTCAGCTTTGTGACCCCTGCCACCTCCTTGCTCTTTGAGATCGCACTCTGTGTCACCTGCGCAAACCTGTCACTCCAACTTGCCATCTTTCTCTACCTCTTTTCTTGATTTTTTAATTGATTTCTTCCCTGCATTTTTTCCTGCGCTTCTCAATGTATATAAGCTCACTGCAAAAAATACCAGCGCCCCCATAAGGGCGATCCAGTAATATCTGCAGATACGGCCAAATGCTACATCCACATACAGCAGTCTGGTTCCTCTGGTCTGCCAGAACATCCATCCGCCGAATGCTGCCAGCCCCATTGCCGCCAGCGCTTCGAGACAGCCCAGGACCTTCCTTTTTGTATTCTTGCCCTTAGAAGGCGCCGGCGCCGCTTCCCCGGCGGCGCAAGCCACTGCCTCCGAACCGACCGCCGCTGTGCCATCTGAGGTTCCCGAAGCCGGTGCCGCCTCCGGCATCCCTGCTGTCCCTGCAGCGCCGCCTGCGCTAGGTACAGGCTCTCCTGCCGCATACGTAAAATTCTCCGGCGCAGGTCCTCCCGTCACGCCGCCATATGCCTCCGGCGCAGGCCCTGCGGCTCCCTGCGCCGCCTCCGGCATTCCTGCTGCCCCTGCGCCAGGTACAGGCTCTACTGCCGCATACGTAAAATTCTCCGGCGCAGGCCCTCCCATCACACCGCCATATGCCTCCGGCATTCCTCCTGCAAAAGCCTCTCCCTCAGTTCCTCCTGCCTTGATCTCCTCATCCATTTCCATACTCTCCTGCCCCTGCGGGGCCTCCGTTCCTGCGCTTCCTCTGCGCTTCTGCCCGGATCTGTGACATTTCTACTCCTGCGCCCCTTCTTCCGTCTCCATCCATGAGCCACCTACCTGCTGGAAATAATCTGCCATAGGCTTTGCGTTCATCTCCTCCTGTATGGCGTCAAAGGGCACTCCCACATGATACTCCTTTTCGGCAAAAGCATCATCCACATCCACTGTTATCCGAATATTTCTGGAAAAATCCTCTGGCTCCGTGACCACTGTAAATTCTATTACATAGTCATTCACCATATACTCTCCTATGGCAGAGTATATCTCCCCCAGCACCTCGCTGGAATCCGCCTGAACGAACTTGCCGCCGCATTTCCGGGCAATATAGCTCAGATACTCCGTATCTGCGCCGCCTACGCCGATGGTATACACACTGATGCCTCTGCGCTTCAGATCGTCCAGCACCCCGTCTATCATGCCGGTGGAACCGTCCTCACCATCGGACAGCAGAATGACCACCTTCCTCCCCTGCTTGCCCTCCAGCTCCTGTCCTGCCAGCTGCAGGCCCGAATAGATACTGGTGCCTCCGCCGACCTGAATGGACGTGATTCCCTGCTGGACATGATTGCGATTGCTCCCCACCGGCGTGACCACATAGGCCGTATCATCAAAGGCAATCAGTCCTACCTCAATGGACTCGTCTATATTCTTAACGAAATTCGTCACCGCCTTCTTGGTGTCCTCCATCCGGCCGCCGCTCATGCTTCCGCTGCGGTCCACCACCAGAGCCACCGCCAGATCTCCCGTTTCCTCAAGCTCTGCCGTGTCAAGCAGCTCGAACTGCGTCATGGGTGCTCCCTGCTCCACCAACGTGAAATCGTCCTTTTGCAGTACCTCCTCCAGCTCCATGGAAACATTTACGGTCACCCGCACCTTGGGGAATGCCGTGGCATCGATTCGCCTGATAATCAGACCGTTGTACATCTGGTTCAGCGTGTTCAGCAGAAAGTCGTAAAAAGAATCTTCCCCGTGGTACTCCGTCTCGATAAATCCCAGAAGCTTCGCCATACGGCTCCAAAGAAGCTCAAGATCACTGGCCTCCATCTCCCCGTAGGAAATATCCTCCGCAGAGCCGTTGTTGTCAAGATATCCCTGCAGGAAATCCGAGAACAGGAAGCCGGCAATATCCTTTGGTACCTCATCTCCGTCTTCCTCCTGCAGAATCACCTCCAGCAGCAGCTGTCTTGCCCGCTCCCTCTGGGAGGCCTGATAGTACAGTCTGGACAGCTCTATCTTAAACGCCACCGTATCCCTCTCCCTGATGGGAGTGGTGGTCTCGATGAAGTTGATGGCCTTCTTCACCGGTATGGCGTCGATCTCCTGCTGGAGCTCGTCGATCCGGCGCTGCACCTCTTCCATCTCCTCAGCAAGGTCCCGCTGCACCGTGGTGTCGGTCTCCTGTGTGTACTGGGCCTGCAGTCCGTTCTTCCTCTCCTGCAGGGCGGCCTGCTGCTCCATCAGCTTTTCGGCCCTGCTGTCCCGGACCGTGGCAGGCGCCCTCTGGGCCGCAAGATTCGCCACCAGCGCTCTGTTCTCAAAGCAGCCGTTGTCCCCCAGCAGGGACTCTGCCTTTTCATATGCCTCCTCGTACTGCCTTGTGTCGATGGCATATGACACCTGCACCTTTCTGGCCAGCAGGGAGTCGTCCTCCTCCAGCAGGGCAAGGGCCTCCTGCGTCACACCCGACCCGCTTATCACGTCCAGCATGGCCAGTATGTTCTCCCCGTTCTTTTTCACGGAGAGTCTGTCCTGCAGCTGCAGCAGGAGCACGGTAAGCTTCTCGCTGACCTTCTCCTTCATGGAATTGTATGCTTCGTTATACTGGTTTCTGTCCTCCTTGGATACCAGGCTCAGCGTATGCACCGCATCCTCATAGATCTCCTTCGCCGAGCTCAGCACAGGATCCTCCCCGTCCTCCAGATATTTATCGATATATAGGAGTCCCACCTCGTAATCCGCCTGAAATCCCGCCGCTATGACAAGGAGCTCCTGGGAAAATTCGTTTTCCTTCATCTGCTGGCACTGGGCCGCCATGGTCCTGCCCTTCTCATACTCGCCCATCTCCAGCAGTTTTGAAGACAGGTAGTTCTGCTGCTCTACCATCACATTGACCTTATGCGCCCGCCATGCAAAGATCCCGGCACAGATTCCCGCCACCGCCAGAACCGCCGCCAATATGCATCCTATATAAATCGCCGTCTTTTTCTTTTTCATCCTAGCTCCTTAAGAGTCCGCCCCCGGCGGCTCTCCTCCAAATCAGAAATCATTCCTCCGGCCGGTCAGTCTCCGCCTGCGAGGCACCCAGATTCAACAGATCCACATCGATTCTGGTCAGATGGGGATAGACGCTGCGCACCGCATCAGGGTTGCCGATGGGATTGTCACGTACCATCAGGACCTGCAGCGCCTCGAGACCTGACACCGCACCGATGTCACTGACCTGATTATGGTACATCCACAGCTGCTGAAGCTTCACGAGACCGGATACCGCCTGAATGTCATTCACCTGATTGTCCGAGAAATCCAGATAGACCAGCTGCGTCAGACCGCCTGCCGGCTGGATGCTGCTGATCTCATTTCCCCATAGGGAAAGCACGGTCAGGTTTGAGAGCCCCGACAGCGAGGAGATATCGCTGATGCCGTTCCATCCCAGATTCAGCTTCGTGAGCTGGGACATTCTGCCCACAACGCCCAGATCACTGTTGCCCAAGCCGTCCCCCACCAGCGAAAGCTCCCTCACGCCGCCGCATGCCGCCAAGCCGCTGATATCCAGCTGGGGCTGGTACGCCACCGCCACTCTTTCCAGAAAGGGCATATAGCGCAGATCGTTCAGCGTCGCTATCTCTCCCCTCTCATAGGGCGGCTTGTAGCTGCGCCCGTCCACAGAGTACTGGTCCTCCTCCAGAAACACACTGAATACATTCTCGCCTGCCTGCACCTGATTGCCCACGATGTAGAGCTCCGTGATCTGCTCGATATCATCATTATAAATAGGCTCGTTATATGGAAGCTGCAGCTTATTGCGGATAATTCTCTCGATGACCGGCTCCTCCAGCGTCACCAGCACATCCTCTATCCGAATGTCAAAGACATAAGCGGCGATATCGCTACTGTAGCCCATGGAATTCATGGCTATGGCCCTGATCGTGGTCTCCCCGTTTCGCAGAATCAACGGCTCCGTGTAAACAAGGGATTCTGCCGTGGGCTCTGTCCCGTCCAATGTGTAATAGATGGTATGGGTCTCCTCTGCCGGAGTCAGTGCCACACGGATACGCTCCTCGTAGGCTCCCTCCTCATGGCTGACAGAGGGCGGCTCCGGCCTGGTGATGGTGCGCAGGACAATGATTTCCTCATCATCCACCTTGTCCGCAGCGGTATCCAGCAGTTCCCTTGCCTCCTCCAGCCGATCCAGACGCATATACAGCTCTGCCAGCTTCACATAGGCATCCGTCTGGGTGTCGTCCCTGTCCAGCATGGCCTGATAGACCGCTTCCGCATAGCCCGGCATCTGATTGGAGTCATAGGCTTCCGCCAGACCAAGATTCGCCTCCACATTTTTCGGGTCGATCTCCAGCGCCTGCTGGTAAGATGCAATGGCCCGCTCATAGTCCAGCTCCTCCAGATAACGGTTGCCCGCCTCAATATTGTTCCTCACCTCGGCCCTGCTCTGCATCTGGCGCACCGCAAACAAGATCACTACGGCCACGATCACCGCCAGCGGCACTGCCAGCACAATGAACTTGTGTTTCTTCCAAAGCGTTTTCATAACCGCCCTCCCTGCCTGCTGAAGCAGGCACTCAATCCTTAGAAAATTCCTGCTCTATCTTTCTGATCAGTCTTTTCTTTTTTCCCTCATACACGAACCACAACACTACGAACAGCAGGCCGAAAAAGGCCGTCCCCGCTATTCCGCCGTAAAAAAGCAGCTGTCCCATTGTCAATTCTATCGGCATTGTCTCCCACGTCCTTTCACTTTTATGCTCTGCAAAGCGCCATGACTGCCTGCTCCCTTTCATGCCCGCAAAGCGTCATGACTGCCTGCTCCCTTTCATGCCCGCAAAGCGTCATGACTGCCTGCTCCCTTTCACGCCTGCGAAACGTCATGGGCGGCATGGCAAGATATCACAGCCACCCATTCGACAGCACGTCCTCATAGAGCTGCTCCAGAGAAAGCATCTCCATATCCTCTCCCCCTGCATGATCCTGATACAGCTCCAGCGCCTTTTTGTAACGGGACTCGAACTCATGGTAATCCCGCTCCTCATTGGCCTTTGCCGCCTGCATATCCAGCTCCACGAAAGCCATTCTCTTGTACACATTGTAGTTATCCGGATAGATGTCCAGCATGGCATTCAGCTGGGCCAGGGACTCGTCGTATCTGCCCATCTTCTCATATAGGACTGCCACATTGTACCGTGCAGTGAAGGTGGCATAGCCTCTGTCCTCCATCTGCCGGAACAGTCCAATGGCCTTTTCACAGTAAGCGTCTCTGTCCCCGGGATTGCCGTTTCCGGCCAGATCACCGTAATCGATATATACCTGCGCCAGACGTTCCATCAGAGTAATCTGATACTCCGAAGGCAGCACGTCAAGCGCTTCCGTGAGCAGCTCGATTCGCCTGTCATACTGGGCTGTTCCCTGCAGGGCAAGCTCATATGCCTCATCCAGCTTGCTGTAAGCCCTGAGCTTCACATAGGCATCCTCCGTAGCCTCGAGGCAGTCCAGAAGCTCCGTCTCACACTTCCCGTATTCCCCCTGAATAAGGGCGATCTCCCCGTTCAGCAGGCTCATCACATCTGCGGAAATACCCTTCCGTGCCGCCTCCTGCAGCACCTTCTCGGCCTTTTCGATCTGGCCGTTTCTTGCCAGAGCCACCACATAGTCCCTGTAATACGCCATCTCGTCAGACTCCCGCACCACTGCCCGCTCATAATATGATATGGCGCTATTGTAATCCTCCAGTTCGAAGCAGCAGCTTGCCGTGATAAAATAGAACCTGCCGTAGCCCTCTTCCAGCGACACGGCGGCATTGGTGTATACGTTCCGGCTCAGAAAATCTATGGCCTCCTCGTACTGCCTCTGCTCATACAAAGCCATGGCCATCTCAAAATAGGCCTCTTCCTCGCCCTCCATCAGAGCTACAGCCTTCTCATAGCCTGATGTCACCTTGTCATACTCACCCTTCTCCCGGGCATCCTCCATCTCCTCGATATAAGTCCTATACAGCTCCTTTTTCTCCTGCGCCATGGTGCTGATACCGAAGGAAACTGAAAACGCCGACGCAATGGTCAGGATACCGGTCAGAAAGGCCGCTGTCAGCTGCCTTCTGGAGAGGGCCTTGTACCTCTTGTCCACCGTTCCCATGTTCCGAACCGTCTTAAGCAGCTGCTCACTGTTTTTGAAACGGTCCTCCGGCTTCAGCGCCATGGCCTTCTCGATCACATATATGACGCTGTCGCTGATATTTTCATTGATCTGTCTGATGGGTATCTGCTCACGGTAAAAAGGCTGGGGCTTCACTCCGCACAGGATATGGTACAGGGTGGCCCCCACGCTGTAGATATCCGTCCGCTCATCTACCATCAGACGGTTCCCCACATATGCCGCCACCTGCTTGGCCGCAGCCCAGTCCTCGTCGCTCATGGACCGGATACGGGAGCGGGTGCTTGTAGAAGAAACAGAGCCGGTCATGTTCTGGGCCGAGGCTGTTCCCGTCACATTATTGGGGGCTGGCTGCACCCCGCTGGTGCCGTTCTGGCCGCCGACTAACTCTGTGGGGACATAGCCTTGGCTGTCTACCATTTCTGTGGGGGCGTAGCCTTGGCTGCCTACTAACTCCGTGCGGTCGTAGCCCTGCGCACCTACTAATTCCGTCTGCTCGTAGCCTTGGCTGCCCACTAGCTCTGTGCGGTCGTAGCCCTGGCCACCCACTAATTCCGTCTGCTCGTAGCCTTGGCTGCCTACTAACTCCGTGCGGTCGTAGCCCTGACCACCCACTAATTCCGTCTGCTCGTAGCCTTGGCCGCCCACTAGCTCCGTGCGGTCGTAGCCCTGCGCACCTACAAATTCCGTCTGCTCGTAGCCTTGGCTGCCCACTAGCTCTGTGCGGTCGTAGCCCTGGCCACCCACTAATTCCGTCTGCTCGTAGCCTTGGCTGCCCACTAGCTCCGTTGGGG
>CANOFQ010000077.1 GCA_947565325.1 uncultured bacterium | reverse complement strand
CAGATATTTCATGTGTTTACTGTAGGGGCATCCATGCTAGGCTGGCACAAGGTGCCAAACAGGCTCCGAGCCCCATCACTTCGGGGCCCGGAACCTGTTTCCACGCCTGTTTCAGCATGGAATGCGGGTTCATGCAGTCAACATTTTAATTATCATTGCCAGGGGATATCAAACCCTACATACGGAGGAAGTTTTGTCTTTTATAGTGATATGGCAAAAAAATCCAGTTAGACCTACGGGAAATGTATAGTAAAATAGTAGAAGCGAATCCAATTCTAAAATCAAGGGGATGCCTTGTCCATTGATTTCCGAAAGTAAATTGACGCTACCAATATTTGGAAAGCAGTTGCAAAACCGCCGACCTATATAATATACTGGTACAGATATAGAACGAAAGGGGCGGCAGGCGCAGGATGCCAGAGCAGCTCCAGGGAGACGAAAACAATGCCGAATTTTACGAAAATGGCCATCAAGGCCACCTTTATCAGACTCCTGAACCAGAGGCCGCTTAACCAGATCACGGTGAAGGATATCGTGGAGGAGTGCGGGGTGAACCGCAATTCTTTTTATTATCATTTTCAGGACATTCCTGCCCTGATCGAGGAGATCGTGACGGAGGAGGCGGACAGGATCATTGCGGAGTACCCCTCCATCGATTCTCTGGAGGCCTGCCTGAATGCGGCCATGGAATTTGCCCGGAAGAACCGCAGGGCCATTCTCCACATCTACCATTCCTCCAACAGGGCCATCTATGAGCAATATTTGTGGAAGGTGTGTCAGCACGTGGTGACTGCCTACGGCAGGGAGCTTTTCGGGGACAGGCCTATCCGGGAGTCGGACAGGGAACTGTTCGTGCAGTTCTATAAGTGCGAATGCTTCGGCATGGTGATGGAGTGGATGGACGGCGGGATGAACGATGGGATAAAGGAGCGCATCAGCCGCCTCTGCGAGCTGCGCAGGGGCATGGTGGAGGAGATGGTGGAGCGCAGCTTAAAGCGATAAAGCATAGCTTAAAGCGATAAAGCATAGCTTAAAGCGGTAGAGCGTGGCTTGAAGAGGTAAGCTGCGGCTCAAGGCGGGGGGAATGTCCCGCTTTGAAAAGAACAGAGGACGGCGGGTGCCGGCCGGAAGGTGTCAGGGGACAAAAAACTCCTTAGACATTTTCCGGCCGGTGTCTGTTTTTTGGTCTTTTATGCCGGAGTGTCGCATTTTTGGGCATAGGCTCCGGAATGACGATTTTAAGAGGAAAGGGCATCTGATATACTTCCATCATAAGGAGCGAACAGTTCCTGAGATTTTGGAAAGGAGGCTCAATGTATGAATATGAAGATGAGATCCACGGCGCCTATGAAGGCGGCAAAGATCGGGTACATCGTGATGTCCATGGTGTTCTGCGCTCTGGGAGTTCTGTTCATTGTCCGCCCGGGCACGTCGGCAAGGCTCGTGGGAGGCCTGCTGGGCGTATCCATGATCGTTTTCGGCTGCGTCAAGCTGGTGGGGTATTTTTCCAGAGATCTGTTCCGTCTGGCGTTCCAGTATGATCTGGAGTTCGGCATCCTGCTGATCGTTCTGGGGCTGATCGTTCTGGTAAAATCGGCCAATGTGATGAACTTCATCGCCGTCGCGCTGGGGATCGCCATTCTCACGGACGGACTCTTCAAGGTACAGATGGCGATGGACTCCAGAAGCTTCGGGATAGGTGCATGGTGGATGATTCTCTGTCTTGCGGTGCTGACGGGACTGGCAGGGCTTCTGCTGGTGTTCCGGCCGGTGGAGAGCGCACTGGTGCTGACCGTGCTGCTGGGCGTGTCCCTGCTGGCGGAGGGGATCCTGAATCTCTGTGTGGCCGTCAGCACGGTGAAGATCGTAAAGCACCAGAGGCCTGACGTGATCGAGACGAAGTGGCGGGAATGCCCGTTGGAAGAGGAAGAGAGGGGGAAAGAGCTATGAGTTTTTCAAAAGCAGTTGTGAAATACCGCATTCCGATTTTAATCATCGCACTGATACTGATGGTTCCGTCCGTGATCGGCATGGCGGGCACGAGGATCAATTACGATATGCTGGATTATCTGCCTGAGGACATGGACACTGTCATAGGGCAGAACGAGCTTCTGGAGGAGTTCGGAAAGGGGGCCTTCTCCTTCATCATCGTGGAGGATATGCCTGCCAGAGACGTGGTGCGTCTCAAGGCCGAGATCGAGAAGGTGGAGCATGTGGAGACAGTGATCTGGTACGATTCCCTGATGGATATCTCGGTTCCCATGGAGCTTCTGCCGGACAAGGTATACAAGGAGTTCAACACGGAGCATTCCACTATGATGGCGGTTTTCTTCGACAGCTCCACGTCTGCGGACATTACCATGGATGCGATCCGCGAGATCCGGGCCGTCTGCGGAAGACAGTGCTATGTCTCAGGCATGTCCGCCCTTGTGACGGACCTGAAGGATCTGTGCGAGGAGGAAGAGCCTATTTACGTGGGCATTGCCGTGGCGCTGGCCTGCGCCGCCATGCTGGTGCTTCTGGACAGCTGGCTGGTTCCCTTTGTGTTTCTGGCGTCCATCGGCATGATGATCCTCCTGAATCTGGGGTCGAATATCTTAATGGGAGAGATATCCTATATCACCAAGGCCTTGTCCGCCGTGCTGCAGCTGGCGGTGACCATGGACTATTCCATCTTCCTGTGGCACAGCTATAACGAGCACAGAGAGGGCGCCGGGGACAAGAAGGAGGCAATGGAAAATGCCATAAGGGATACGCTGACCAGTGTTCTGGGAAGCTCCGTCACCACCGTGGCAGGTTTCATCGCACTGTGTTTCATGTCCTTTACCATGGGACGAGATCTGGGCATCGTGATGGCCAAGGGGGTGCTTCTGGGAGTGCTGGGCTGCGTCACCGTGCTGCCCTCGCTGATCCTGATTCTGGATAAGCCTTTGCAGAAGACGAAGCACAAGTCGCTGATCCCTGACATGGAGCGGTTCTCAGCGGGGACAGTGAAGCGGTTCGGTGTTTTCTTAGTGATGTTCGCAGTGCTGATCCCGCCGGCCTATTATGGCTACAGCAGAACCAACGGGGAGGTCTACTATGACATGGGGGAATGCCTGCCCAAGGACATGGAATATGTCATCGCCAATTCCCGGCTGCAGGAGGACTTCAATATTGCATCGACCCATATGCTTCTTGTGGACGCATCGGTTCCGCCCAAGGACATCCGCAGCATGATCGGAGAGATGGAGCAGGTGGACGGGGTGAGATATGTTCTGGGGCTGGAATCTCTGGTGGGCTCCCGCATACCGGAGGAGCTGCTTCCGGAGTCCGTCACGGAGATCCTCAAGAGCGGGAAATGGGAGCTGATGCTGATCAATTCTGAGTATAGGGTGGCCAGCGACGAGGTGAACGGCCAGATCAACGAGCTGAACCATATTTTGAAGAAATACGATCAGGGCGGGATGCTGATCGGAGAGGCGCCCTGCATGAAGGACATGATAGAGACCACAGATCATGACTTCAAGGTGGTCAATGCCGTCTCCATTCTGGCCATCTTCGTGATCATCGCTCTGGTGGAGAAGAGCGTCTCCCTTCCGTTCATTCTCATCTCCGTGATCGAGCTGGCCATTTTCATCAATCTGGGACTGCCTCATTATCTGGGACAGAGCCTGCCGTTCATCGCCCCCATCTGTATCAGCACGATCCAGCTGGGAGCCACCGTGGACTATGCCATCCTGATGACCACGAGATACAAGGCGGAGCGTATGGAGGGCAGGGACAAGAAAAGGGCCGTGGGAACTGCGCTGGCCAGCTCCGTTCCCTCGATTCTGGTATCGGGCATGGGACTTTTCGCAGCCACCTTCGGCGTGGCGGTCTATTCGAACATCGATATCATCAGCTCCATGTGTATGCTGATGGCGAGAGGGGCAGTGATCAGCATGTTTTCCGTGATATTCATTCTGCCTGCGCTGCTCTTGTTCTGCGACAAGCTGATCTGTGCCACCACAGCAGGGATGCGGAACATCCGAAAATATGAAAAACCTAAAAAAATCGTGGAGGTAATTGCGTGATGAGAAAGAATACAGTTAAAAAGATGACGGTTCTGGCGCTGTGCGGCGCCTTGGTGCTGGGAGAGGGCGGAAGGCCCATCTGTGCTCTGGCAGCCCCGGAGCAGGGGACTGCTGGGGGCAGGGTTTCCGGAGACAAGTCTGCTGAAGACAAAGCCTCCAAGGACGAGACAGTTTATGTGCTGACGGACGCACAGGGGGAGGTCCGCAGGATCATTGTGAGCGACTGGCTGAAAAATCCGGCAGGAGAGGAGAAGCTGCGTGACAGCTCCCGGCTTGTGGATGCAGAAAATATCAAGAACGACAGGGGCTATGTGCAGGAGGGTGACGCATGGATCTGGGACACCGGGGGCGGAGACGTGTACTATCAGGGGGACATGGATCAGGAGCAGCCCCCGGTAAGCCTGAAGGTGACCTACCTGCTGGACGGGGAGGAAACGGCTCCCGAGGAGCTGGCAGGAAAGAGCGGGAAGGTGACGATCCGTTATGACTATGTGAACAACCTGTATGAGTACAGACAGATAAACGGCGTGAGGACAAAGGTTTATGTGCCCTTTGCGCTGGTGACGGGAGTGCTGCTGGACAACGATGTGTTCAGCAATGTGGAGGTCACGAACGGCAGACTGGTGAACGACGGAGACCGCACGGTGGTTATGGGGATCGCGTTTCCGGGGCTGCAGGAGAATCTGGGCGTGGACAGGGACCGGTTTTCCGTTCCGGACTATGTGGAGATCACGGCCGATGCGGAAGACTTTTCTCTGGGTATGACGGTGGCTGTGGCGGCCAACCAGCTTTTCGAGGAAGAGGATTTTGACGAATCGGAGCTCAAGGAAGATCTGGGCGGAATGCTGGAAGAGCTGACGGACGCCATGGGGAGGCTGACGGAGGGAACGGACCAGCTCTATGACGGACTCTGCACCCTGCTGGAAAAATCGGGTGAGCTGGTGGACGGAATCGACAGGCTTTCCGCAGGGGCTTCCGAGCTTGAGACCGGCGCAGCCGCTCTGGACCAAGGAGCAGGGCAGCTGCAGGGAGGTGCGGCAAGGCTTCAGGCGGGGCTGAACACTCTGGCCTCCAAGAACGGGGAGCTGGTGGGCGGTGCCGAACAGATCTTCGGGGTGCTGCTTTCTACCGCACAGTCCCAGCTTTCGGCCGCTGGCCTGAGCGTTCCGGCTCTGACTGTGGAAAACTACGGGCAAGTTCTGACCGGCATCATTGCCTCTCTGGACGAAAATTCGGTTTATCAGAAGGCGCTGGAGCAGGTCCGGGCCGCAGTGGAGCAGCAGAGGGGGAATATAGAGGCCCAGGTAACGGCAGCGGTCCGGGAGCAGGTGGAAGCCCAAGTGGCGGCGGCGATTCGAGAGCAGGTGGAGGCTCAGGTGACGGCGGCGGTTCGGGCGCAGGTCCGGGAGCAGGTGAAGCGGGAGGTCCTAAAGGCGGTTCTGGGAATGGAGCCGGATGCCTATGAGGCGGCAGTGGAGTCCGGCGCAGTGGACGAGAATGTCAGGGCGCAGGTGGAGAAGGCCGTGGAAGACGGAGTGGGGGAGCAGATGGCCGGGGAGGCCGTACAAGCTATGATACAGGAGAACATCGAAGCCCAGATGGCCGGGGAACAGACACGGGCCCTGCTGGAGCAGAACGTGGCGGCACAGATGCAGACGGATCAGATAAGAGAGCTGGTCGCATCGAACACGGAAGCCCAGATCGAAAAGGCCGTGTCCGACAATATGGCATCGGATGCGGTGCAGGGCCAGATCGCCGCAGCAGGCGAGGGACTGAAGGCCGTGGCTTCCCTGAAGGCGTCTCTGGACAGTTACAATGCATTCTATCAGGGGCTGCGGGCCTACACGGCGGGAGTATCGGAGGCCGCCGGGGGAGCAGGGGAGCTGTCGAGCGGCATAGGGGAGCTGAGAAGCGGGACGGAAAGGCTCTGTGCCGGAACGAGTGCCCTGACGGGCGGCATCCGGGCCATGCAGGATGCGGCACCGGCCCTGACGGACGGCATCACCAGACTGCGGGACGGGGCCGGCGAGCTCTCGGACGGCCTGAAGCAGTTCGACGAAGAAGTGGTAGGTAAGCTCACGGAAGCTGTGGACGGAGATCTGGAGGGACTGCTGCAGAGGCTCCATGCTGTCGCAGAAGTGTCCGGGAATTATAATTCCTTCGCCGGCATCAACGACGGGATGGAGGGGCAGGTGAAATTCATCTACCGCATAGAGGCCGTGGAGGCGGAGGAATGATCGGGCGGGTTTTCTGATTGAACCCTTGTCGGCCTGCTGTTGTATATTTTCTTTGAGCTTTGGGCGGCATGGTTCCCTTGTGGCAGGGGACCATGCCGCCCACTGTTTCGCAGTCCTTTTTTGGATATCGTCCGCCGGGCATAGGAGGATTGGACTAACTGTCCAATGACAGACTTCGGATATCATTGTATGATGGTAGCAGAAGAATAGGAGGGCAGACAGAATATCCGGATAGGGGGGATTGCGTTGAACGTCAGCGAAGCGAAGGAAGAGATCAGACGCACGATGAAAATGTATCTGGATAAGGACGAGAAGGGGGAATATATCCTTCCCTGCAGGGAATGGCGGCCTATTTTCATGGAGGGACCTCAGGGCATCGGGAAAAGGGCGGTGATAGAGCAGACGGCGGCGGAGCTGGAGGTGGCGCTGGTGGTCTGTTCGGCGGCCCATCACACGAGACAGAGTGCCCTTGGCCATGTCTATTCCGTGAAAAAGGAGTACGAGGGCAGAAGCTGGCAGGCTTCCGAGTATGCCGTGGGAGAAATCATGGGGGCCGTGTACGAGGTTATAAAGGAATCAGGGAAAAAAGAGGGGATTTTGTTCCTCCAAGAGGTAAACTGTGCCTCGGATGCGCTGATGCCTGCCGTTCTGCAGTTCCTGCAGGACAGGGTGCTGGGGGGAAAGCGCCTTCCGGAGGGGTGGGCGGTGGCGGTGTCGGGCAGTCTGCCGGAGTATGACAGGGCAGCAAAGAAACTCAGCTCCGCTGTTCTGGACAAGATGAACTGTCTCAGGGTGGAGGCGGACTTCCATGTCTGGAAGGTCTATGCTTACGGGCAGGATGTCCATGGAGCGGTGATATCCTTTCTGGAGCGCAATAGGGATTGCTTCTGCTATGCAGATGCCGCAGCTGACGGACGGGAGTACGCCACGCCCAGGGGATGGCTGGCGCTGTCGTCGGCAGTCCGCAGCTATGAGAGGAAAGGATTTTCGGTGAATCAGGGAACGGTGCTTCAGTATGTGGCCAGCAGGGAGGCCGCAGAGAGATTCCTTGCCCATTACGGGGCGTTTCTGGGGCAGAGGGCGAAAGCTCCTATGGAAGACATTCTGAAGGGAGAGCAGGGGATCCGGGAGGATGCTGTCAGACTGGGGCGGCAGGAAAGATTCCTGCTTCTGACAGTCCTGCTTGAAAGCCTGAACGGCTTTTTTGTACAGCTTCAGAAGCAAAAGGCAGTGCTGCGGAAAATGGAGGCGCTTTTCAGGGAGGCCAAGGAAGCGGCTGCCGGAGAGGAGGTTCCGCTGTACATTATCCTCTATGCACTGCAGGAGCGTCTGCGGGAGCGAAAACGCAGGCAGCAGGCGGCCAACAGTCTCAGTGGGGCTCAGGGGGAGGAATATCGGAGGATAGACGGGCTGCTGGAGAGCTGTGCGCAGGCCGTGAAAAGGGAAGAGGAGCCGGAGCGGCAGCTTTTGTGCATAGAAAAGGAGTATGTCGTCATTGCGGATAAATACGATGAAAGCATGGGAAGAGGGCGAGAAATGCTCAAGAGCGTTGAGGATTTTGTGGAGGAGACGTGGGGAGAGGGAGAGGAGAAGGCCTTTTTCATGGCGGAGCTGGCCCTCGGCGCAGCAGGAGGCGCAGAATGACTGCGCCTCCGCTGGACTGGGTTATGGAATTTGTGTCTATATGACTTGTAGCCGGAGAGCTTGCGCCAATGCGCCTTGTATCCGGGCCTATTCCTGTCTGCCTACTTCCCGGAGATCACTACGCCGTCAAAGGCCATGTAGGGCAGCACGGATGAGCCGTCCGCCACGGTCTCCCTGGAGATTGCGATCAGGCTGTTCAGCAGCTGCGCCAGATTTCCGTTGATCATGGTCTCGCTGACGGCACCCTTGATCTGGCCGTCCTCCACGAGGAAGCTGTTCTTGGCCACGCCGGAGAAGTCCCCGTTGATGCCGGGCTGCCCGCCGGAGAAGCGCCCGATGATCAGTCCCTTTTTGATCCCCTTGATCATCTCCTCATAAGGTGTGTCTCCGCCCTCGATGATCACGGAGAAGGAAGTGTTCTTCGCAGGGGCGAAGCCGGACTTGTTGGACACATAGAGGGAGAGCAGGAAGGATTTCAGCACCCCGTCCTTGATCAGGTCGTAATCCTGCGACTTGAAGCCGTCATGGGTGTACTTCTCACCGCATACGATGCGGGGATCTCCGGGACGGAAGGAAACGGTGATACGGCTGTCCGCCACCTGAGTGTCCAGTTTGTCCAGCCATATGCTGGTTTTCTCCAGGATCACGCTGTCAGAGACGAAATTGGAGACGGCGCTTCCCAGGAATTCTCCGAGACTGCTGGGAGTGAGTACGATGGTTCCCTCGAATTTTCCCTCCATAGGCACAGTGGCCAGCTGGGCCTCTGTGTCCGCCAGATCCTTTTCCAGAGATCCCAGCTCGATAAAGGGACGGTCCAGACGGTCCGTGGACAGGCCGCTGCCGAAGAAGGAGGTGGTGGCATCCCCTTCATGGGCGGAGAACATCAAAGAGACGGAATAGGATCCGTGAAAAACCTCGAACTCCGTGCCGTTGGTATTCTGGTAGAAGCTGTGTATCTTGTCATGGGACACGATCATCTGCTCCATGAGGATTTTGGGATGTCTTTCCTCAATGTTGCGCATGAGCTCTCTGGTCCGCTCAAAGAAGAGATCCACGTCTGGCTCATAGGCACCGCCCCGGAAGACCTCGTTCTCCTGCTTGGGAGCGATGTCATAGGCTTCGTCTGCGATTCCGGACTCGGCGGACTTGATGCAGTTTTTTACAGCCTCTTCAATGGCCTTGTCGTCGAACTGGTTGATGAAGGCGGAACCCTTCTTGTTGTCCTTGTAGGCAGTGATGGAAAGGCTGCGGTCGAAAAGGGTGCGGAACAAGGAAAACTGTCCTCCGTCCACGTTGAACTCATGCTTTTCCTTTTCTGTCACGGTATGCTGGGCCTTCTGGGCCCCTGCATCGGAAAGGGCCTGCTTTACTTTTTCGGAAATTATTTTAATGTCTGCCATGTCAGCGTCCTCCTATCATAACCTTGCAGCGCAGGGCAGGGCCGCCCATTCCCACCGGCATGGGCTGCTTCTTGCCGCAATAGCCGGAGCTGGTCCATTCCACGGTGTCGGACACCATGTCGACGGTCTTGAGCATGTTGAATGCCACGCCGGAGATGGTGGTGTCCAGAAGGGCCCGTCCCAGCTTTCCGTTCTTGATCTCATAGCCCATGTTGACTCCGAACATGAACTCCCCGGTGGTGTCCGCCTGACCGTTGCTGCTGTTGATCAGGTAATATCCGTCGTCAACGGAGGCGATGATGTCCTCCAGCTTATCCTTTCCGGGCAGAACCGCCGTGTTCCTCATGCGGATCAGGGGCTCGTCGGAAAATGCCCATGCACGGGCGTTGCCCTGAGGTCTGGCGCCGAAATGCTGGGCGCTTTCCCGGCTGTGCATGTAGCCGGTCAGGATTCCGTCCCTGATCAGCACTGCGTCCTCCGCAGGGGTGCCCTCGTCATCCAGATAGACGGGAAGGGGAGCGGGAGCGCCCAGCGCCGTATGGGCGAAATCCACGAGGCTCACCATCTCTGAGGCCACCTGCTGATGCAGCGCAGGGCCGGCCACGGAGCCACCAAGGACCAGATCCGCCTCCACGGTATGGCCTACCGCTTCGTGAGCCAGCATGCCGGACATGAAGCCGCTCAGAACTACGGTTTTGTAGCCGGCCTCCGCATAGACGCCCTCCCTCTTGTGCATGATCTGCTCATAGAGGGTGTCGATTTTGGGATAGAGCAAAACAGGATCGGTGAAATTCTCTATAAAGGTGCCGGAGCCGCCCATGGCCTTAAAAAGCTCGATAGGCGTGCCGGAGGTGGTCTCGGTGTTCATGAACACATAAATATAGCTTCTGGGAGCGCAGATGTGTCCGTCGTAGCCGTCGGAGGTACAGATGAGCTTTTCCATGGAATCCTCCATGGCGATCACGGAACGGCTGGAAAGCTTAGGGTACTTGGCGGTGATATAGGCATCCAGCTCCTTTGCGAATTCGATGTAGCGCTTCTGGTCCGTATCCTGAAGCTTGCGGTTCAGGGGGATGCCCCCGCAGGGAATGAAGGGCAGGGGACCCTTTCCCTTGCCTACGTGACGGTCCATGAACCGGGCGTTTTCCGTGGCGGCCCTCAGCACGGTCTCAGAGGCCTCCTCGGAGCATTCCGCCATGGAGGAAAAGCCGTAGACGCCGTTCTGGTAGACTCTGGCGCTGGTGCCGGAGCTTTCCATCCTTGCGTTGCCGGTAAGGTTGCCCTGAGCAAGGAAAACGCTTATGCTGCGGCTCTTCTGTTCCCTCAGCTCGGTGTGGACACCGGCGGAGAAGAGGGATTTCTTGTTTGAGACATGGTCTTCTAGCATTTTGTTACCTCCTGTTTTGCATTCCGTCTCCGGGAATCCGTCTGGAAGCAGTCCTTTGGCCTTTCGCTTCCCGGCCTTTTCCCAAGACTGATTTCAAGCATTTCGGCGGCGGTTCCGCCGGAACGCTTATATCTGGCATAAAGACATCATGTATATGAGATCATTATAGCAGATATCATAGGTTTGTACATATCCTAAATAAATATCCTGATGAAAAACACATGAAAAAAGCTCCTCCATAAGGGATGCCAGAGGAGCTTTCTGAATTCAAAGAAGGAGGGGAATCCTTTCTGGGGCCAGTGATTTTGACGAGAGGAATTTCTTTAATATTTCAGCACATAATAAATCACATAGAACCATCCCAGAATCCCGTGGAATATGGCCCATCCCACCGAAGAATAGGCATGGTAGGAAATGACCATGGCCAGCACTGCTCCGAAACCCATGCCTTTCTTTGCGCCATCCTGGATTGAGAACACTTTCTTTTTCACGTCCGCCACCTCCGATTTCATCTCCGCCAGAGCCACCATGACCTCCTCCGCCCTTTCTTGATACTCCTCCTCCGGGATCCGTTCTCCTGTCAGAAGCTCGTTCACGCTGATCCCCAGTGCCTCGCAGAGCGGCACCATACATCCTGCGTCGGGAATCCCCTTGCCCGTCTCCCATTTTGATACTGCTTTGTCGCTGATTCCCAGTATGTCTGCCAGCTGGCGCTGGGTCAAGTTTTTTTCTTTGCGGCACTGTGCGATGAAATTTCCGATCTTTATCTGATCCATGTATATTGCCTCCTTTCTGCCACCAGTATATAATGATTTTGCATCACAATACAAC
>CANOFQ010000076.1 GCA_947565325.1 uncultured bacterium | reverse complement strand
CCTTATAATGGAGAGCATGAAGCTGTAAATCCTTATTCCAGAGTTGAAAAACCTGTATATGAGGCTGTGATTACGCCGGATGTTGTCATCAATGGCGATATCAAAGCGGGCTCTAATCTTAAAATGCTGGGAAAAGTGTTCGGAAATGTAGAATGTGAGGGAGCGATTGTTCTGTCCGGCAGCATAGAAGGCGATGTAAGAGCCAATAAGCTCCGGTTCATGGCAGGAGGCATTCAGGGAAATGTCTCGGTAAAAGATAACATAACAGCAGAAAAGGGAACGTATATAAAGGGAGATGTGAATGCCGGAAGCGCTGTGCTCAGCGGAAAGGTTCATGGGGAACTGAACGTGCATGAAAATCTGGAGCTGCGGGAGACCTCTTCCGTTATCGGAAACATCAAAGCGCTTGGAGTCGCTATCTTCAATGGCTGCCGGATCAAAGGCATGCTGGATGTGGGAGGCGACCTGAAAGAAATGAGTGCGGACAATGAAGAATGATGACCATTATCTGGGAAGTGTGAGATTTTATAAGCATTTGATCCTTTTCATTGTGGCATCCGTGATTTTGCTGCCGACGGCGGGAATGTTTTTTATACTGGCGCGGTATCTGGGGCTGAAGCGGGATCTGGATGGCAAAATGAACGAGCGGCAGCATTATATCAGCAAAATGGAGGAGCAGCTGCTTTATATCAGCGAGATAGAGGAAGAACTGGTATTTTACGAAGAACAGTGGAAAAACATGAATACGGATGTCCCTCCCGAAACGAAGGAATCAGATCAGGTACATGATATGACAGGTGGAATGGAAAAAACCGATGAGGATGTATCGCTGATTCCTTTTGACGTTGACAGGGAGGAGGTAAGGTACATTCTGGTAAATGATGCCAATCCTCTGCCCGAGTCCTACCAGCCGGATCTGGTGGAGACGAGGAACGGAAAGCTGGTACATAAAGAAATGAAGGCTTCTCTGGAACGGATGATCGATGATGCAGGGGAACAGGGCTTTGAACTGATTATCTGCTCCGCATACCGGGATTATAAAAAACAGGCAAGTCTGGTGGAAGAGTCCATAATGAAACATATGAAACAGGGGTATGATTATAAGGAGGCGTATTTCAGGGCGAAGTGTTATCTGGCAACGGTAGGAAGGAGCGAGCATCATTCGGGGCTGGCGGTGGATCTGGTGGGGGTTGATTATCAGATCCTGGACGAGGGTCAGGCCGATACTCCGGAGAGCAAATGGCTCAGCGAGCATGCTCACGAATATGGGTTTATACTGCGTTATCCCGAAAATAAAGAAGAGATTACCGGTATTCGGTACGAATCCTGGCATTACCGTTATGTGGGAGAACCGGCTGCCCTCTATATCAAAGAGAATCAGCTGTGCCTGGAGGAATTCCTTGCTCTGGTGTGCATGCAGGAAGAAAAAAATAATCCGTAGGGATTCGGGCAGCTTCATGCGCCGCAGCTCTGTGGGGAGCGGATTCCGGATTTTAAGAGCAGGGCATGGGATCAAAATGAAAGGCAGGAGATCAGGGCAGGGCTTCGGGGACGGATCAATGAGAATCAAAAATCTGCGTTCAAGGCAGAAAGAGGAGGCTATATGCAATTTTTAGACAAAAGGATCAGCGTGATCTGCAACGAGCTGAAAAAGCTTCAGTGGAAGCAGAAGTTTTCGGTGACGGGATGGAAGTACAAGGAGGGCAACTTTGTCCATCCTCAGGATGCGGAGGCGGACAGCGGGGAGTGGAAGGACTTCGACAGCAAGACCATGCACTGGTACGGCCCCGACCGCCATTACTGGTTCAGGACGGTGTACAAGGTGCCCGCTGAGCTGGAAGGCAAGAGTATGTGGCTGCGGGTGAGGACTCAGATCCATGAGTGGGACGACGCCAAGAATCCCCAGTTTCTGCTGTTCATCAACGGAACGGCCATTCAGGGCATGGACATGAACCACAAGGAATGCCTGCTGCGGGAAAGCGCAGAAGCGGGGGAGGAGCTCACCATCGAGCTGCAGGCTTATACGGGAACCCTTCACAACGAGTTCCTGCTTCTGGCGGACATGTGCGAGGTGGATCCTCTGATCACAAAGGTGCATTATGATCTGCGGGTTCCGCTGTGGGCCTTCACCCGTATGGATGCTGACGACAAGAACAGGAAGGATATCGAGAACGTCCTGAACGAGACGGTGAACTTCATCGATCTGAGGACGCCCTATTCCCCGGAGTTCTACTCCACCCTGCAGCAGGCCTCGGACTACATTGACAAGGCTCTGTATTCCGACATGGCCGGCTATAAGGACATAATAGCCACCTGCATCGGCCATACCCACATCGACGTGGCCTGGTGGTGGACCGTGGAGCAGACCAGAGAGAAGACCGGCAGGAGCTTCGCCACGGTGCTGAAGCTCATGGAGGAATATCCCAATTACAGGTTCATGTCCAGCCAGCCCCAGCTCTATGCCTTCCTGAAGGAGCGCTATCCCGAGCTCTATGCGCAGGTGAAGGAGCGGGTGAAGGAGGGCCGCTGGGAGCCGGAAGGCGGCATGTGGGTGGAATCCGACACCAACCTGACCTCCGGAGAGTCCCTTGTGCGCCAGTTCATGCACGGCAAGCGGTTCTTCAAGGAGGAATTCGGCGTGGACAACCGGATCCTCTGGCTGCCGGACGTGTTCGGCTATACGGGCGCACTGCCCCAGATCATGAAGAAGTGCGGCATCGACTACTTCATGACGACAAAACTTGCGTGGAACCAGTTCAACAAGGTGCCCTACGACACCATGATGTGGAGAGGCATCGACGGGACAGAGGTTCTGACCCACCTGATCACCACGCTGGGCGTGGAGCAGCCGGTGAGCAACTTCTTCACCACCTACAACGGCATGCTTCATCCGGACGCCATCATGGGCGGCTGGATGCGCTATCAGAATAAAGACATCAACAACGATATCCTGATCTCCTACGGCTACGGCGACGGCGGCGGCGGCCCTACCAGAGAGATGCTGGAGACCTCCAAGCGTATGGAGAAGGGCGTGAAGGGCATCCCCATGGTGCGTCAGGAGTTCGCAAGGACCTATTTCGACGAGCTGAAGGAGCGGGTAGAGGGCAACAGAAGGCTTCCCGTGTGGGAGGGCGAGCTGTACTTCGAGTACCACAGAGGGACCCTCACCTCCATGGGACGCAACAAGCGCTCCAACCGCAAGACGGAGCTGGGCCTCATGGATCTGGAGCTTCTGTCGGTGCTGGCAAGGGACAAGGTGGCTTACCCCGTGGAGGAGCTGGACGCCATGTGGAAGAAGACCCTGATCAACCAGTTCCACGACATCCTGCCCGGGTCCTCCATCCATCAGGTGTACGAGGTGACCAAGGAGGAGTATGCCCAGCTGAAGAAGCAGATCGATGAGCTGTCCGGCCGGCGCATGAAGAAGCTGGCGGGAGAGGGCGATAGGATCATGGTCATGAATACCACCGGAAAGACCCGGGACGACGTGGCTTATCTGGGCGACTGCGACGCAGCGTATCTGACGGACGAGCAGGGGACGCTTTACCCCGTGCAGCAGACCGCAGAGGGTGCGGTTGCGTTCCTGCGGGATATTCCCTCCAAGGGCTACCGTATGCTGCGCAGAGGTGCGGGCCGGAACAGCCGGCAGGCAGAGAAGGCGTTCACCCTTTCCGACAACCTTACCCTGGAGACGCCCTTCTATAAGGTGAATTTTGCGGAGAACGGCGAGATTGCCCGGCTCTATGACAAGGAGAACGATAGGGAGGTGGTTCAGCCGGGCAAGACCCTGAACCAGTTCCGCATGTATGAAGATAAGCCGATTTACTTTGACAACTGGGACATCGATATTTACTACACGGAGAAAAGCTGGGACGTGGACGGCGTGGAGAGCATGGAGTGGACGGAGCTGGGAAGCGTCCGGGCGGTGCTGGAGATCACCCGAAAGGCCAGCAAGTCCACCATCACCCAGAAGATCATCTTCTATGCGGACATGAGGAGAATCGAGTTCCAGACCCATGTGGACTGGAAGGAGCATCAGACCTTGCTGAAGGTGCATTTCCCCGTGGCGGTGCACACGGACGAGGCCACCTTCGACGTGCAGTTCGGCAACCTGACCAGAAAGACCCATACCAATACCAGCTGGGACGTTGCTAGGTTCGAGAGCTGCGGCCAGAAGTGGATGGATCTCTCCGAGGGACATTACGGCGTCAGCCTTCTGAACGACTGTAAGTACGGTCATTCCGTGAAGGACAGCAATATGGCCCTGACGCTGATCAAGTCCGGCATCGAGCCCAACCCCGTCACGGATCAGGAGGAGCATGACTTCACCTATGCCATCTATCCTCACGGGGAGACATGGCGGGCTGCCGGGACGGTGGCGGAGGCCTACAAGCTGAACCAGCCCCTGCGGGTGGAGCTCCATGCCGGCGAGGAGGCTCCGGAGAGGGCATCCTTCGCAGCCGTGAAGGCGCCCAACGTGATCATGGAGACCGTCAAGCAGGCGGAGGACGGAAAGGGCGTGGTTCTGCGTATGTACGAGTCCGAGAATTCGTACACAAAGACCGCCGTGACCGTGAATGCGGACTTCGGCAAGGCTTATGTATGTAACCTGCTGGAGGAGCCGGAGCAGGAGGCGCAGGTGAACGGCAGGGAGATTGCCGTGACGCTGAAGCCCTATGAGGTGGTCACGCTGAAGCTTGTCTGAGGACGGACGCAGCTTGTCTGAGACAGATTGACGTATGTTTTGAAAAATGGAGTGATTTTATGCCGCCTCATCAGCTTTTGGGGATGAGGCGGCATTTATGATTTACACCGTACCGATTCTATGTTAGACTGTGAACAGATAGCTTCGATATCTGGGACTGTTTGAGCAACATCCGTATCTGGCGCATAACAAACTACACTGGAAGGAACGAGGATGGATACTCTTTATAAGAAGTACGTTGACAATCTGAACACGGCCTGCGGTCTGGTGAAGCCTCAGGTGACTCCCGGCATGACAGAAGAACAGCTCATAGATACGATCCGCAGCGGCGCAGAGAGGCTTTTCAGGATCCATCAGGAAAACGACAGCATTCTGCAGGAGATCTTGTTTTCAAAGAAGGCCGAGACGCTCACGCCGGAGGAAGCGGCGCAGCTGTCGGAGCTGGCGGAGGAGCTTTTCAGCTACAACCGCAGCCCTGACACGGGCATCGCATATAGGATCCATAAGCTGCTCTATGAATATGGGGAATACCGTGGGGACGTAGACCTGATGATACGGGAGCTGTATCATCAGGGGATCACCATACTGTACCTGAATGTTTCCGACGGGGACGGAAAGGGAGGGCTGTTCGATGCTCTGATCGAGAAATATTTCAGAACAGGGGCCTCCTATCTGGAGCATTACGAGGAGCTTGCCGACGGCCGGACCCGGAGCTATATTGTACGCTGCCTGGGCAATATGAAGCATGTGGTGAGGGAGCTGAAGGAGGACGGAAGCGGAAGAAACCCGGATGAGATGATGTGGGAAAGCTACATGGAATGCTTTGACCGCACCATGGAGGTGGTTGCTTCTTCTTATTATAGGGAGATGAACCCTGAGATCCCCTGGGATTCCTTCGCATACACCATGCACTACGACAGAACCAAATTCCTCTCCAGTCTGCGTTCCGATGCTCCCAGCGCTGTGATCGCCCGGGGCGTGCTGGAGTCTGCGGAGTATGTCTACCGCCATCAGGAGGCGGCCGCCAAAGCGAAGAACAGAGGGCTGGGGAGCCGCACCCGGTATGTGTACGGAGCGGCCAAGTACCATGCGGGGCTGGAATCTGCCGAGGAGCTGGTGGAAACCTTGTTCGAGATGTGTGAGTCCGCTGATCTGGATGACTTTTCCGGCGACAATATCTGGGTTCTCATGTACACGCCGGAGTATCTGACCTATTATTCTGAAAAGATGCCGGAGGAGAAACAGCAGAAGCTGCAGGCCCGGCTGGGAGCGGCGCTGGACAAGCAGCAGGAGTACCTTTTCCGGCTGCCCAGAAACGAATATGCGCTTCAGGTCACCAGAATCCTGCAGATGACCGCAGGGTATATGGTGAATCATGACAAAGGCTTCTGTCAGCGGATGCTTGATTATATACTCGCCTGCCATCCGCCTACCTTTGTCCATTCCAAGGTGGTGGGACTGCTTACCAGATGGTTCTGCGGCAGGCTGGCGGAGGTGCGTCCCCGGCTTCTGGAAGGTACCTTCGGCCTTGAAGGGATAGAGGGGGCGTCCGGGAAGCTTGAGACCCTGCTGGAGCTGGCCTATCAGAGCGGCCTGCGCCATGATCTGGGCAAGTGTATGCTGCTGAACTACATCGGACTGTACAGCCGGCGGCTGCTGGACGAGGAATTCGCATGCATCAAGCAGCATGCTGCCTTCGGCTGTCAGCTTTTGGAGGCGGTAGGCATGGAGGAGATGGCTATGGCTGCCCACTATCACCACAGCTCTTACGACGGCGCAGGAGGGTACCCCCGCCATGAGAAGGAATGCCCGGTTTCCGTCCGCTGTATCGTGGATATCATCACGGTGGTGGACTCGCTGGATGCGGGTACGGACAACGTGGGAAGGAGCTATGCGGCGGCCAAGACCTACGAGCAGCTGGTGGAGGAGCTCCGGGCCGGCAAGGGAACCCGTTACGCCCCTCATGTGGTGGAACTGCTGGACGATCCGGCGTTCTATGAGGAGACGAAGCGTTTCCTTGCCGAGAGCCGGAGACGGGTGTACGTGGAGGTGTACGGCGGCAATTAACGGCCTCAAAAAGCTTCCCTGAAAAATTTTCAACCTTTTCAGAGATTGTGGACACAATATATATAGCTGAGATGCCAATGTCTGTTCGGGCAGTGAGCCCGGCTCCTTGTTGTATTGGCGTCTCAGCTTTTTTGTATCACAGAAAAGAAAGCACAGCAGGGCAGCGGAGGCTGCGTGGGAGAGATGAGAAGAGGAAGGCTGAAAAGGGAAAAAACTGAGAGGGAAAAGGGCTGAAAAGGGGAAGAGCTGAGAAGAGGAGGGCCGGAAGAAGAGCTGAGAAGGAGAAGAGGGAAACAGAGCCGCAAAAAGGGAAATTAGGACGGGAGGCGAAAATGGACAAGGAATTTGCGGATAGGATGATCGGGGAGTTCCAGAAGAAATTTTTCGGCTACGCCCTGACGAAGACCGCCAATCTGGACGAGGCGGAGGAGCTGGCCGCCAGAATCGTCTGCGAGGCTTATTCCGTGCTGCGCAGGGCGGAGGATATCTATAACTGGGAGGGCTATCTGTACCGGATTGCATCTAATGTTTACGCAAAGTATGTGAAGGAAAGGAAACGGAACGCCGGGGAGGCTCTGGATGGAACGGAGATGGGGGATTCCGGGGATTTCGTGTCGGATATTTTCAGGGAAGAGGAGGCCGCCCTGCTGAGGAGAGAGGTGGCGTGGCTGGCCAGAAGACACCGGGAGATCGTGCTGCTGTATTATTATCACAACAAAAATATTCCGCAGATAGCGCAGCTGCTGGATCTTCCGCAGGGGACGGTGAAGTGGCATCTGTCGGATGCCAGAAAAAGCATCAGGGAAGGAATGAAGAGCGTGAGGACGAATGGGAGATTGGGGCTGGAGCCCATATATTTTATTCGGATCGGACACACGGGGGATCCCGGAGCCAAGGGAGGCCCGGAGGATTTCCTGAACACGAGGCTTCGGCAGAATATCTTGTATGCGGCTTATTTTATGCCCAAGACCGTGCAGGAGATCGCAGAGGAGCTGGGGGTGAGCCCCGTGTATGTGGAGGACGAGATCGACTATCTCGAAGAATGGGGATTTCTGAACCTGAGGCCGGGAGGCCGTTACCGCACGAATGTTTTCATTACGGATCTCCCTGCCAGCACTGTGGAGCGGCTGAGGGAGATAGACCGCAGGATCGCAGAAGAGCTCAGCGACGGATATTTTCCCATTTTGCAGGAGACCTTCCGGGATTACGGCAGTCAGGGGATCTATGTGCCGGAAAATGACTACAACTACTTTCTCTGGTCTCTTGTGACCATGGCGGCCAGCAGCATAAGGCGACGGGAGTGCGACGAGGAGGTCATAAGAAGGCTGTACTGCAGGAAGCTCAGGGACGGAGGCGAATACATGGCTTATGCCACGGTCTGCAGGGGAGAGGAGCCGGAGGCCGTGGGGCCCTATGATTTTCTGGGAGACATGTACCGCAGGTGCAGCCCCGGAAATGTGGGTGCATGGTCCGTGAATACAAGGTTCGACACCAGACAGTGGGAGTGGCAGGACAATAGGAGCGACGATTACGGCTATCTGCATCTGTACATGGAGGGCGGCCTGCCCAGGATCGAGGCGCTGGTGGGAATCTACGAAAGGCTGTATGAGAGGGGGCTTCTGGCGCAGGGCGGGGACGGCACCATGGTCAACGTGGTGGTAGTGCGGCAGGCGCTCATGGAGGATGGAATGCTGGATCCCAGAGACAATCCCATTCTGGACAGAATTCCGCCTCTTTCGCAGGAGCTGTATACTTGTGTCCGTGAAAAATGCCGGGAGAAAATCCAATTGGCAAAGCAGTACTACCCGGAGCATATGCATCAGGCGCTGGAATGCTATATGGGGTTCGAGATCAGTCCAGTGATGCTGCTGGAGGTGCTGCTGGAGAAGGGAGCCCTGAAGTCTCTTTCAGAGAGACAGAAGAAGGGCGTGATGACTGTGGTCAGCAGCGACATCCTGCCGTGAGCCCTTCTCGGCCTTCCTTGCCGAGACCGCCGGCACGAAGATCCTGAATTCGTATATATAAGGTCTGGGCGACAGCCCTGTGCAACGGTTGGGGCGCTCCATGAAAATATAGCTCGCATATTCATTGAAATTCTGCTATACTGATGTTATCAATTTCCGATAGGAAAGGAGGGTATTATGGCGGTATACGAGCTGAACAACGGCGTGATTTCCATCGGGGTGGACAGCCACGGTGCAGAGCTGAAGTCCCTGAAGAGGACGGACACCCAGAGGGAGTATATGTGGCGGGGGGATCCGAAGTACTGGGGCAGGACGTCGCCCATTCTGTTTCCCTTTGTAGGAGGGGTAAAAAACAGGGAGTACCGCACGGGGGGAAAGACTTATTCCATGACCCAGCACGGCTTTGCCAGAGACATGGAGTTTGAGCTGTTTTCCCGCAGCGGCGACGAGATCTGGTTCCGGCTGGAGTCCAGTCAGGAGACACTGCAGAAATTTCCCTTCCCCTTTGTGCTGAAGGCGGGATACCGGCTGGAGGGGAATCAGGTGAAGGTGCTCTGGCAGGTGGAGAACCCGGGAAGCGGTGAGCTGCACTTTTCCATAGGAGGACATCCGGCCTTCAACTGCCCCATAGAGGAAGATGAACGGCAGGAGGAGTGCTTCGTGGATTTCGGAGATGTAGAGGAGGTAGTCAGCACCGGAATCAGTGGGGAGGGGCTGGCCATGAGCTGCAGCGACGTATATCCTCTGACGGAGGGACGTCTGGCTCTGAGGCCCAATCTTTTTGACCATGATGCGCTGGTGATAGAAAACAGTCAGACAGACACAGCGGCGCTTTGCCGGAGGGACGGCAGCAGGTATCTGACAGTCACCATGGACGCCCCGCTGTTCGGCATATGGTCCCCTCCCGGAAAGAATGCACCCTTTGTCTGCATCGAGCCTTGGTACGGCAGATGCGATGCGGAGGACTTTGAGGGGACTTTGGAGGAGAGGAAATGGGAAAACCACATAGCGCCGGGAGAGGTCTGGAAGGCGGAGTACGTGATCGAGTGTGTCTGAAGGAAAGGGCAGGACAATGATACTATCCACGATACGGCGGGCGGAAACCGGGAATTCCTTGAAAGAAGCCCGAACAGGGAAGGCTTGTGATGATGTCTGGAAACTGGCCATAGGAGTGATTGGGGTATCAGAAAAGCAAGCCGGATGAACATAGAGGACGCAGGAGCAGGCAGGACAGCAGTAACGGCAGGAAGGAGCGAGGCATGGACAGAATAGAAGAAATCAAGAGACTGTGTCAGGAGAAGCAGATCCGTATGATCGACTTCAAGATGACGGATATCGACGGGCGCTGGAGGCACATCACCATTCCGGTGGAGCGGTTCGGCGAGGACACCTTTACCTATGGGATCGGCTTTGACGGTTCCAATTACGGGTATGCGCCTATCGAGAAGAGCGACATGGTGTTTCTGCCGGATCCGGACACGGCCTATGTGGATCCCTTTGCGCAGGTGCCTACCCTGACCATGTGCGGGAACGTGTGCACCATCGGGAAGGGGGAGAACAGGCCCTTTGACCAGTACCCCAAAAACGTGAGCCTGAGGGCGGTAGAGTACATGAAGGAGAGCGGGATCGCAGACCGCATGATCATAGGGCCCGAGTTCGAGTTCTATCTGTTTGACAGCGCCCGCTTCGAGGTGACGCCCAGACAGTGCGGCTACCGGATCGACACCAGACAGGCGGACTGGAACCACAGTCTGGACAGTGCGGGGAACAACGGCTACGAGGTGCCCCATAAGGGAGGCTACCATGTGGCGGCGCCGCAGGACGTGGGCTATGACCTGCGCAGCCGCATGTGCATGATGATGGAGGACTGGGGCATCCGGGTGAAGTACCATCACCACGAGGTGGGCGGTCCGGGCCAGATGGAGATCGAGGTGGAGCTGGCGGACATGCCTGCCATGGCCGACAATACCATGATTATCAAATACATCATCAAGAATCTGGCGGCCGCAGAGGGCAAGACCGCCACGTTCCTGCCCAAGCCCATCTATCAGGAGGCGGGCAGCGGGATGCATGTGCATATGCTGCTGATGAAGGACGGGCAGCCGCTGTTCTATGACGAGGAGGGCTATTCAGGACTGAGCCGGACGGCCCATTATTTCATGGGCGGGCTGCTGAAGCACATCGCCTCTCTGTGCGCCTTCACCAATCCATCTACCAATTCCTTCAAGCGTCTGGTGCCGGGATACGAGGCGCCCGTGACCATCGGCTACGCCACCTCCAACCGCAGCGCCGTGATCCGGATTCCGGCCTATGCCAAGTCCCCGGAGACCAAGCGCTTCGAACTGCGCAATCCGGATGCCACGGCGAATCCCTACTACGCCTATGCGGCGATTCTGATGGCGGGGCTGGACGGCATCGAGAACCAGATCGATCCTGCGGAGAACGGCTGGGGGCCTTATGATTTCAATCTATATACGCTGTCTGCAGAGGAGCAGAAGAAGATCAAGGGGCTGCCCAAGTCTCTGGGAGAGGCGCTGGACGCTCTGGAGGCGGATCACGACTACCTGACCAAGGGCGGCGTGTTCCCCCAGAGGCTCATAGACGTCTGGGTGTCCCGGAAGAGGGCGGAGCTGCGGCAGATGGAGCAGATTCCCAATCCGGCGGAGTTCAAGATGTATTATGATCTGTAAAGCGCAGAGATGCAGTTACGGATCCCGGATATGGCCATAATAGCAGAGAGATTTCTAAAAGAGATTTCTGAAAGTTTTAAGATGCAATAGATCTGCCTGCGGTCAATGGCCGGCCGGCAGACAGTGCATGTAATATTCATGAAAGGAAGTGCTATCCATGCCGGCATTACAGCCACAGCCTCAGATCGCCTCTTTAGAGCAGTATGAAGCTCTCCCGG
>CANOFQ010000075.1 GCA_947565325.1 uncultured bacterium | reverse complement strand
TGCTGGTGATGTTTTCGTTTCTGATGAAATCTTCCATGAGCGGCCTTGACGCGCCAATGCCTTACCTGATTTCCGGCGTGATAATTATGAGCGTGTTTCAGGTTAGCGTAAATAATTCCTCCGATATCCTGTCCGACATTTCCAGCGGCTATATGAAAGAGGTTCTGGTTGCGCCTATCGCACGGACGCAGATTTCCATGGGGCACATTCTGTCGGGGGCGGTCATTGCCACACTGCAAGGCGTCGTTACTATGATCTGCGGCATTGCGCTTGGACTGCGGGCGGGAATCCTGCAAATTCTGCTTCTGGCTGCGGTTATGCTGCTTTCCGCTATGGCGTTCAGCGCCATCGGCCTGTTTTTGGCTACAGTTTCACGGAACTCCCCCGCCTTTCAGACTCTCAGTTCCATGATCATGATGCCCCTGACCTTTGTTTCCGGTGCATATATCCCCACTACTATCATACCTGATTTTCTCCTGCCGATCGTTTACCTGAATCCACTTACTTATACGACCTCAATTTTCCGCTATATTGCTTTGGGGGCGTATACACTGACCACAGAGGAACTGGTAGAACAAGGCATGGCGTTCTCCGTTGGCGGATTTGCCATTACGCCGCTGATGGGACTGGCTATTACCGTTTTGATTGGCGCATTTTTCTTTGTGCTGTGCGTCCGTAAATTCAATCGGGCGGACTTCTCCACCATCAAGGTTGCCACAGGCATGCGAGGCGGCGCAGCCGCAGCAAGGAGGTAATGTATGGAATTGCAGCTGGAAGCTGTTACAAAAAGCTATAAGAACAAACAGGTTCTAAAAGGGATTTCCCTCACCATGGGGGCAGGAGTCTATGGCCTGTTGGGTCCCAATGGGGCAGGAAAAACTACCATGATTCGGATATTAGCCGATGTGCTGCGTCCCACAAAAGGGAGTATCCTGTATAACGGAAAGGAGATTCATGCTGTGGGGGATGAATACCGGGCGAAAATCGGCTATCTGCCCCAGGATATCAGTTTTTATGGCGACTTTACCGGCAGGGATTATCTGGAATACTCAGCAGCGCTGAAGGGAATGGAAAAGACTCATGCGAAAAAGCGGATCGAAGAATTGGCATACAGCGTCGGCCTGTCGGATGATCTGAATCGGAAATGCACCGCTTATTCCGGTGGAATGCAGCGCAGGCTGGGCATTGCCCAAGCTCTTCTGGACGATCCGGAGATTTTGATTCTGGACGAACCCACCTCCGGCCTGGACCCTTACGAGCGAATCAAATTCCGCAACATCATCTCCGCTTACGCAAAAGACCGTCTGGTGTTGCTCTCCACACATATCGTATCGGATGTGGAACAGATTGCTGCACAGATTATGATGATGGAGTACGGAACTATCCAGCACATCCATCCGGGCGGAGAATATGTCCGCATGATGGAAGGTCGGGTCTGGCTGGTGGAGATGCCTGCCGAACAGCTTGTGAGTTATCAAAACCAGGCTGTTATAAGCAATGTCAGGGCGAAAGGTGACTGCATGGAAGTCCGTATCATTGAGGATGTGAAGCCTACCAGTAATGCGGTACAGGCCGTGCCGACGCTGGAGGACGCTTATCTGTATCTCTTTAACTATTTGCCTGAAAAGACCGGGAGGTAACCTTATGCCATTATTTCGATTTGAACTACGAAAATTGCTGCTAAATAAAAAAACTTTACTTTTGCTGTTATGCCTGTTTCTTCTTTACAGTGTGGTTGGCCTGACCTCCACCATGTTCCTGATTGGCGGCAATGACAGCTACCGCGCCTATGAGGAGTTAGCTGCCGATTGGGAGGGAGCGCTTGACAGTGAAAAGGCTGCACAAGCGGAAAAAATTTATCAGGAAGTCAGTGCTCGGTACGGCACGGATGCGCAGATGATTGCCCGAAGCGTCAAAGACCAGCCAGAAATTATTCTTGCGGTGAATTACCACGCCTATGCCGAACGGGTAAAGGAATATTGGAACGGTACACCGCCGGAGAGCACCGAGGAACCTTATGGGATTGCCCTTCTGCAAAAGAAAATCTCGGAGCTGGAAAGACAGGGAAAGCAGGATACCTCTGACTACCGCGAACTGTCCGGTTTCCTGCAAAGGCTGAAAGAACTGGGTGAGCCGAAGTTTGCCAATACTCTGCTATGGGAGAATCTGTGTGGCAACTGGGGAGAACACATGATGCAGTTCCTGCTGTTCGTGCCACTGACCTTTGTCATTGCTCCGGTTTTTGCTGTGGAACGATCCAGCGGTATGGACAATCTGATTTTAAGTTCCCGAAACGGCAGGTGGAAAATCGTCACAGCAAAATTATTGAGCGTAATTACCGCCTCCACGATTATAGTCTTGCTGTATCTGATTGCAACCTTTCTGTTCGGTTTTTTGCCCCATGGAAGTTTCCGCGGTTGGGATGCCGCCATTCAGTCCATTCCTGCCTATGCCCAGTCCATGTTCCGATTTAAGGTCTGGCAACTTGCCGCTGTTGGTGCCGCATGGCTTATTTTTACCGGTGCGGTTTATAGTCTGATTATCTGCTTTATTTCCTCCCGCATGAAAAGTCAGATTGGTACGGCGGGTATAAGTTTGGCAATTCTGTTTGTGAATGTGGGGCTGGCAGCAATGGGCGATACCGTTACACAGAGGCTTGGAGCACTTGTGGATTTCGGATTGGCCAATGTCACGATGATGAAAGAGGTGTTCGGCGGATATAAGGGATTCAGCATTTTCGGAATGAACGTCAGCTACCCGATTATGGCGATTTTCGTTTTGACCGCTATTGCTGCCGCTGCCGCTTTTGGAACTCACTTGGGACAGAAAAGCAGAACTGTAGCATGACAGAAAATCTAAGAAATGCATATTTAATAATTACAAAGCAAGTAAGTGAAAGGAAATGATTGACTGAATTTCAGGAGGGCAGCCTATACGTATGCCTGGAACAAAGACTTGTGCGGGTGCAAAATTATGTGGGGAAAATCCATTTGCTTCCTTATGGGCATCTGCCTAATGAGGCAGTTCCTTTTTTATGGCGTAGCGGAAACGGATCCTAATAAACCGCAATATAGTGCAGATTTTGCAAAAGATACGCAATATAGTGGATGAACGTTGAATTAAAATGCTGTATACTGATAGAATACCTCAGAAGATAGCCAATGAGAGGTAATCGGAGTCGCAGCTGTAGTTGTGCCGGCAGATGACAGCTGTGCTCGGTGTATGCAGCGTTGCGCAGGAGAAAAGCTTATGGGGGGATTCGCATTCTGCCTGCGGGACAAGGATGGTTTTGCGTTCCGTGACCTGAAGCTCTATGAAATGCTTTGATGATCTGCAGGGAACGGATAGGTACGGGACACAGATGAGATGCGTCGGACAAGATGAGCCCGGATAAAAGAGTTCGGGTAAAATGTGTCAGACGGAAAGCAGAATGGAGGTACAGGATGAAAAACAAGGCAGCAGGTAAGATCCTTTCTGGTATTTTGGCATCTGTCGTGGTTCTTGGTATGGCGGCATGTGGTGTAAAAGACGGCGAAAGCAGCCAGAACGGCAGCACTTCTTCCGAAGGCATCGGTGAAGGGAATAACAGCTCAGGGGGGGTAAACAGCAGAATACGCAGGAAGGCGGGGAAAGCGCAGATGAGAGTTCCGAGGAGGTCATGAAGATAACAGTGGCCTATGAGGGAAGCCCTGCGACGGACAATGATCAGTATCCGAGGCTGATAGAAGATATTAACAAATATACGAATATGGACGTGACATGGAACCGCAGCGGCACTGCTCAGCTTCCCATGCGATATGCCGCCAATGATGTAAGCGATGTAATGGTAGTTCCCACGGATGCGGCCTTCTGGTCTGCGGCGGCTGGTGGATCCTATGAGGTTGAGGTTGAGGATCTGGATGCGGAAGGAAATCCGATTATGGTGGATAAACTGGATGCAGACGGCAATCCCGAATTGAATGAGGATGGCACCCATAAGCAGGTTGTCTCTACCCATGTGGAGGTAAAGACGATTGCTGACTCTATCTTCTGGGACATTACGGACTATATTGACGACTATGACAATCTGTCAACGATACCGCAGTCGATTCGGGAGGCAGCCTCCTACAACGGCAGAATGTATGGCATTCCCCGCTACAGGACGCTGGCCCGCAACGGTATCGGCTTCCGCAAGGATTGGTGCGAGAAGCTGAATCTGGCCTTCTGGAACAAGATCGAGGCGGGGGAGGATCCTACATGGCAGGATTTTTATGATATGCTGTATGCGTTCACTTATAATGATCCGGACGGAAACGGTCAGAATGATACCTGTGGACTGTACATAGACGACTGGCAGGGCGTACTGGACATCATGATGGCCTGGTTCGGTGTCCCGAATGAATGGGGGATCGATGAGAAGGGGGATCTGATTCATAAGACTCAGACGCAGGAGTACAGAACGGCTCTGAAGGAGATCCGGAGGCTATATGAGGACGGGCTGATCAACAACGGCTCCAATACAGATGCCTTCTGGACCATCGGCGGAGGGGGCTCGCACCTTGGTATAGAAGCTGGGAAGGGCGGTGCGAGCGTTCAGGTTCTGGATTTTGAACGTAAGATAGAGACAGTTTTTGAGAAGGACGGCACGAACGGTGCGACACCTGACAATCCGATTTACTGGCTCACGGGCTATGTGCTGACGGAGTCGGGAGGCAATGAGCCCCATGTCCTTCCCACCAGCGGCTTTAAGGACGTGCTCGCTATTTCTAAGAAGAATATTAAAACAGTGGAGCAGTTAAAGAGAGTTCTTCAGTTCCTCAATGACCTGAATGACGGCGAGTGCATGAACCTGATTGAATATGGCTGGGAAGGGGTTACCTATGAGCTGGACGAGAACGGCTACATCAGACAGTGGAAGCAGGCCAGCGAGAATGCCGAGAATGATCAGGCCAAGCTGGATGCCGCAGGTGTGGTTTCGTTAGATTATAATAATAACTTCAATCAGGTTCTGTGTTATTTTACGGCACCGGAGAACGAAAGACCAACCACACTGGCGCCTCCAACGGAATTGATTCGGATCAGGGAGCAGGAGCTGTATGATGCCAACATGAAATATGCTGTGCCGAACTACGGTATCTCTTATAACACGAAGACCTACCGTGAAAGCGGCAAGATGCTGGACGGGATCCTGAAGGGGACCTTGCTGAACGATGACGGAAAGCTTGCTAATAAGAGCGACCGGGGCCTGCAGTGGAATTATATTCTTGGTGAGATTGATGACGCAGGTCTGGAAGCGGGCCTGAAGACATGGTGGGAAGCAGGCGGAGAGCAGTGGACCAAGGAGATGAACGAGGCATATCATGCGGCGGGCAACTAGGGCGGCTGCGGCACAGAGAGGCACATCCGGGCGGAGCGGGCTGCAGGGCCCGTTCCGCAGGGGAGATGGGAGATTGAAGAATGGAGGCAGAGTATGGGTGATTATCCGAAGATATTGCAGACATGCAGCGGTGAGACCGTGAGGACGCAGGAGGAATGGGAAAGGTTCAGAAGACCGGAAATATTGGCGCTTTTTTCGGCTTTTATATATGGAAGACAGCCATTTGAGGGGCATATCCCCGTGTGCTTTTCATATGAGGGGGAGGAGACGACTCCGCAGGGCTGGCGCAAAAGAAAGATAAAGGTACGGGCGGGAGCCATGGATTTCTGTTTCTATCTGGTGCTGCCCCAATATGCCTCAAACAAGAAAAGAGTGCCGATCCTGTTTTACAATATGTTCGGATGGGACGTGGAAAGGGCGGTTCCTCTTGAGCTTGTTCTGGAAAGAGGATACGGAGTCTGCGCCTATCCGGTAAAGGGTGTGTCGCCTGATTCCAGAGATGCGTTTCGGACGGGCATCTTTCAGGAGGCGGGCAGAGGGGACCCATTCGCATGGGGAGAGATCAGCGCATGGGCATGGGGAGCCTCAAGGATCATGGATTACCTGCAGATCGTGCCGGAGATCCGAAAGGACTGTGTGGCGGTGGCGGGTCATTCCAGAGGAGGAAAGACGGCTCTCTGGGAATTTGCATCGGATCAGAGATTCGCCCTGTGCCTGTCCTTGAACTCCGGATGCGGCGGAGCCGCCACAAGCAGGGACAAGAATTCGGACGGAGAGTCGGTGGCGTCCATTACATCTCATATAGCGCATTGGTTCGGGGATGCTTTTCAGAATTATGCGGGAAAGGAACATCTGCTGCCAGTGGATCAGCATATGCTTCTTGCACTGGGTGCACCCAGACCGATCTATGTGGTCAGCGGGACGGAAGATTTCTGGGCAGATCCGGAAGGAGAGCTTCGTTCCTGCAGGATGGCCGGAGAGGCGTATGAGCTATATGGGAAGAAGGGGTTAGTGCTGGAGGGCGAGCTTATACCTGATAAAAGCTACGGAGACGGCACAATCGGCTACCGCAGGCGGACGGGAGGTCACGGGACGGTTCCTGATGACTGGAACTGCTTCTTTGACTTTGCCGATAAGTATCTGAAGGCATCCGAATGATGTGATGAAACTGGCTAAAAGACCTTGTCAGAGGATTCTCCGGCAAGGTCTTTGGCATGGAAGGGGAAATGAGCATTTATACTGCTTAACGATTTCACTTGCCGTGAAACCAGACTGCATAACGCTGACTGGTTCAATCGCATGATTACATTAGGCAGCATTCAGCGTTATGCAGTATAACAACCCAAAGCATATATTAAGAAGGGAGACAGTACATGCAGGGCACAGTCTATAATTTCAACTACGGCTGGCATTTTCGGCTGGCGGACGCCTTTCCTCTGCGCGGTGCGCTGGAGGCCACCAGAGACGCAGAGGGAAGGTTTTTTTATGAGACGGATTATCAGGAAGCAGGATGTCCGGAAGCGGAGGGCCAAAGGACAGGCTGCCAGGAGGACTGTTGGGAAACGGCCAGCCGGTGGACAGACAGTCAGGAGGAAGGGCAGGGAATAGGCTGTCAGGAAGAATGCCGGAAAGCGGACTGTCGGCAGGGCTGGAAGGAGGTGGGGCTTCCCCATACCTTCAACGACGAGGATTTGTTCCTTGACCGGATACAGGATGCGGGCAGCGGACAGAAGCGCACCTTTTCCTGCTATCGGAAATGGTTCGACGTGCCGGAGGGGACGGAGGACGGGAAGTTCTTTCTGGAGTTCGAGGGAGTCCGGCAGACCTGCTATCTCTATGTGAACGGCAGGCTGGCAGGGTACTGCGAGGCCGGAGTGGCCCCCTTCGGATTCGACCTGACGCCTTATATGAACCGGGGCGGCAGGAACCTGATCGCCGTGGCCACGGACAACACCGCCAGCAGGAACCTGGACTATTTCGCTGCCGAGACACCCAATCACCCGGATGCGGTGCCGGGGGAGTTCGTGGCGTCTCTGACGGAGAAGGAGCCGCTTCCCGGCACCAGGAGGGGCGTGCCTTATTTCTGGAACTGCAACGATTTCAATCCCAGCGTGGGAGGGCTTTCCAGAAACGTGCGTCTCCATGTGAAGCCCGGACTGTATCTGACGCTGCCGCTGTACAGCAATCTGCGTACCAGGGGCGTTTACTTGTACGGAAGCGATTTTGAGATTCCCGAGGGGCGGGCGGTGGTTCACGGGGAGGCGCAGGTAAAGAACGAGACCGGGCAGGACTGCAGGGCCGCTCTGGAGATACTGATTCTGGAGGAGGGCAGGACAGTGGGCCGCATCCTCACGGAGGAAACCACGGTGAGGGCCGCCTCGGAGGAGGACTGCAGGCCGGTTCTTACCGTCGTCCCGGAGGACGCCTATGTGAAGAAGGGGGAGGAGTTCGAGCCGGTGCCGGAAGAGGAGGCGCGGCCCACCTGCACGGAGTCTCCGGGAACCGTTCTGCTCCAAGGGGAGGCAAAGATAGAGGGGCTGCGGTTCTGGCATCCCGATGCACCCCATCTGTATCAGGTGCAGGTAAGGCTTCTGTGCGACGGTCAGGTGATTGACCAGACAGAGATCGTCACCGGCTTCCGGAAGGTGGAGTACATAGGCGGCAAAGGGCTGTTTGTCAACGACAGTCAGGTATGGCTCACGGGCTATGCCCAGAGGGCCGCCAACGAGTGGGCCGCCATGGGGACGGTGCCGGACTGGCTGAAGGATGCGGACGCAGGCTGGATCCGGGAGAGCAACGCCAATCATGTCCGTTTCATGCATGTGGCGGGCTCCCCTGCGGACATCCGTTCCTTCGACAGATACGGCGTGGTATGCACCCAGCCCGCAGGCGACAAGGAGAGGGAGAGCTTCGGCAGGCAGTGGAACCAGCGCATGGAGCTGATGCGGGACGTGATCCTCTATTTCAGGAACAGTCCCTCCGTCTTTTTCTGGGAGGCGGGAAACAATTCCGTCGGGAAGGAGCACATGAGGCAGATGCGTCTGCTGAAGCAGGAGCTGGATCCCAAGGGAGGCCGTTTCATGGGCTGCCGAACCATCAACACGGAGGAGGTGGTGGAGGAGGCGGAGTATGTAGGAACCATGCTGAACCGCCATGCAGCGCCCTTTATCGCCTCCAGGGTGCCCATTACGGAGACGGAATACCTCAGAGAGGAGTCCCCCAGAAGGGTGTGGGACGACTTCACGCCGCCTGACTATGACTACGACAATCTCTGGCTGGGAAAGATGGGCAGAAAGGCTCCGGGCGGGGACTGCTACGATCTGACGGCGGAGGAGTTCGCCTTGTGCGCTGCGAAAGGGTATGAGGAGTTTTTCCACGACAGGATCGGCGGAGCGTCGGGAAGGAATCTGTACTGTGCCACGGCGGCCCTCTGCTGGACGGACTCCGCCCAGCACGGCAGGCAGGCCTACAGCGAGAACGCAAGAATGAGCGGCCGGGTGGATCCGGTCCGGGTGAAGAAGCAGAGCTTCCGCATGTTTCAGGTGATGCAGTCCCCGGTGCCCCGGATCTGCATCCTGGGACACTGGAACTATCCCCCGGAGGGAGAGGGAGCCTACCGCTATGCCCTGAAAGAGCTCCGGGACGGCGCATGGAGGAAGACGGGGGAATACGGATATCGGGATCCTAAGGACAAGACGGTCTACGTGGCAGGCAGCTACGGCATAGCCAGAGTGGAGCTTTTCGTCAACGGGGAGGCGGCAGGTGTCTGTGAGAAGCCTATTCACACCTTCGTGTTTGCCTTTCCTCATATTGATATTACCCGGTCAGGAGTCATTGAGGCAAGGGCTTATGATTACGGCGGAGCAATGGTGGCCCGGCACAGGCTGGAGACGGCGGGGGAGCCCTGCAGGATCAGGCTTTCTCTTCATACCGGCGACGAGGGCTTCTGGGCGGACGGTGTGGACATCGCCTATCTGGATGTGGAGGTTACGGATGCCGAGGGCAGGATCTGCCCTCTCTGTGATAAGAAAATCAGCTTTTCCGTCAGTGGGGAGGCGGTTTTTCTGGGGGGCTACAACAGCGGACGTTTTCGGGGCTTCGGACGGGACGACAGCGTGATTCATCAGTCCCATGTGTATGCGGAGTGCGGAATCAACAGGGTGTTCCTGCGGTCCACGGGGACAGCCGGTGCAGTCAGGGTGAGGGCAGACATGGAGGGCGTGCCGGAGACGGAGGTGGAGTTCGTCTCTCTGCCCAAGGACACGGGCGGGCTGTCCGGCCTTGTGCCCCAGCGGCTTGCGCCCAAGGGCTTCGGCACGGGGAATTTGACCTCTCGGCAGCCTGCCGCACAGTGCGCTGATCCCCGGCAGTCAGCTTTTCGGGGTTCTGCGCTCCGGCATCCGGACTCAGAGTGTTCTGCGTCCGAATATACTGCTCCGTGCCCTGAGGATGAGAATGCCGGGCACTGCGCCTATCCCTTCGGAGCCATCCCGGAGGCGGATGCCGCCAAGTTCGTCCCTGCCGACAAGCTCTACTGCAAGGTGCTGGTGAACGGACAGGAGCCCAACACCTACGGGATCCTGAGCGTGGTTGACCATGAGAGCGTCTACAGCCCCGTGCTGTATATTCTGGAGGCCATGCACAGGAGTCGACCGGAGGCTTTTGACTATAGCTTCGAGGACGGCTTCCTGCGGCTGCGCTCCGGAGGCCGTCAGGTGACGGCGGAGGTGGGCAGGACCCACCTGCTGGTGGACGGGGAAGAGAACCTGATGAACGGCCAGCCCTACCTGAACGGGGACGGGGCGCTGATTGTGGAGATCAATGCGGTGATAACCTATATCGCCGGGGTCAGGGCGTTTTATGATCCCAAGGCGAATGTCTTCCGGATCGAGTGGTGAGAGGGGCCTGAGACGTGCCTTTCGGATTTCCCGATATGCATGTGCCGTCCCGATAGTTCCGAAGCTTTTTGACAGGTTTGGATTTTTTCTGGCAGACAGGGACAATGCGGCTGGGACGTGAGACCCAAATGGCGCCGGAGGCAGCTTCTGTGCATGACAAGCTTGAAAAAATGGGAAAAATCCCATTTTAGTTGACATTTTAGCAAAAATGGATTAAAATGCTTAAGTCGGGTCACAAAAAGAGAAGAACATCGACGGTACCATAGACATAGTATGTAGGGAAAGGAAGTGTGTTATCATGGCAAGGAAGTCTACAAAAACCGAAGTCAAGGCGACGGAGACAGCTATCGGATCCAAGGTAGAGGACATAAAGACAGAAGATAAGGCAACAGAGACCAAGGTAGCGGAAGAGACAGCCACGAGTAAGAAGAAGGCACCTGCAAAGAAAACAGCACCTAAGACGGAAGAGGCAAAGGCACCCAAGGAGGCCGTAAAGGAGACCAAGGAGACCGGCGCAAAGGAAACAGCCGAGAAGACGGCCAAGACCAGAGTTACGAAGGCTGCTGCAAAGGATTCCAAGGAGACCGACACAAAGGCTGCAGGAGGCGCCGGCAAGAAGGCGGAAGTGAAATGCTCCCTTCAGGTTCAGTATGCCGGAAAGGCATATGGGCAGGAGGAGCTGGAGAAGAAGGCCAGAGAGATCTGGAAGGGTGAGCTGAAGCAGAAGGCAGGAGACCTGAAGAGCATCGAGCTCTATGTGAAGCCGGAGGAGAACAAGGTCTATTATGTAATGAACGGAGAGTTCAAGGGAAGCTTCGACATCTGATTCATCTCGGAGGGCATCACAACAAAAGAACTACAATAAAAGGATCACAGAAAAAGGCATTACAACAAAAGACATTACAAGAAAAGGCATTACAGCAAAAGGCATTGCAAGAAAAAGAATCACAGTAAAAAGGATTTTTGGAAACACAAGGTACTTTAAGCAGGCAAAAAGGATTGTCCAAAGAAACAGAAGGGACGGCGTTCAGCTCCGCAGCGGTGCGGAGCTGAACGCCGCCTTTTTGCATCTTCCTCTGCCGAAAGAGCTATTTAGATTTTTTTTAGAATTATTTTCTCTGAAATCGGTTGACAATAGATAGGGTAAGTGATATTTTTATGGTTAGTAGATGTTAGCACTCTTCTTGGATGAGTGCTAACAAACTTTCCGGATTACCGGCGGCAGCGCTGCAGGGGGAGACGGAAAGGCTATGACGAAAGGGAGGCGGCTTGGATGGAGCTGGATGAGAGAAAAAAGAAAATCCTGCAGGCAGTCATCCGCAATTACCTGGAGACAGGGGAGCCGGTTGGCAGCAGAACCATTTCCAAGTACACCGACCTGAACCTGAGCTCTGCCACCATCCGCAACGAGATGGCCGACCTGGAGGAGATGGGATACATTTTCAAGCCCCATACCTCTGCG